>QMKX01000012.1 GCA_003643835.1 Campylobacterota bacterium | reverse complement strand
TGCAATCAAGCCAAGCTAAATAAGTTGCCTCTATTGGTGTGATTTTTATATATTGTGGATATTTATCGCATAAATTTTTCAAAGATATATAGTTTTGCCATAAGTGAATTTTGAGCTCTTCTAACCAAATGTCACTATATTTATAAGCCGTTTCAAATGCTACACAGGACAATATACTACCTTGTGGAAAATGAATTTTATTATAAACTTCCATAAATTTATTTTTTATTTTTTTATTTTGTATCGCAACCGTGCTTGTGGATAGACCAGCTAAGTTGAAACTCTTGCCCACTCCAAAAGCCGATACTGTTATATCTTTTGCCCTGTCATCTATACTAGAAAATACCGTATGCTTGTGTGGAGTATAAACCAGATCACAATGTATCTCATCGCTAAATACTATTATGTTGTTTTTTATACAAACATCAAGCAACTGCTCTAACTCGTCTTTGTGCCACGACCTTCCTACTGGGTTGTGCGGATTGCAAAGTATCAATAGTTTTGTTTTTTTGTTTATTTGTGATTTTAGGTTTTTTATATCCATAATCCAACTGCCATCATCTTTTTCTATCAAAGGATTTTCTAATATATCTCTTTTGTATCTTTTTATTGATTTGAAAAACTGCGGATACACAGGAGTTTGCACTATGATATTATCACCAATATCGCTAAATGCCTCTATAGCTATGCCGATACTAGCTACCACACTGGGACTATATAACATATCGGCTGTATCAAATTTAGCACCGTATCGCCTATCAAGCCAAGATATTTGAGCTTGATACATACTTTGTGGTATGCTTTCATATCCTAATACTGGGTGCTTTAATCTTTCCTTGATAGCATCTAAGACAAACATAGGTGTATCTATATCCATATCAGCTACCCACATAGGTGTTATATCGTTTGTGCCAAATAGTTTATCTCTTTTTGTGTATTTTTCACTATTTGAGTTTTGTCTGTCTGTTGATGTATCAAAATTAAACATTTTATTTTTTCCTCCAAACGGTAACTTGCGATACAGTATGCTGATACTTTCTGTTTGTCTCTTTTATGACAAATGGCAAATCTTGTATATGAAGCAACTCAAACTTTTTTTCAAGTATATTTTTCATAGTATCTATCGTATATATATCTTTACCACTTTCGTCTTTGTAGCCACCTAACCACAACTCTTTTTTTGTAGATGATATTTGCCAAGTATATGGCGAAGTGATTATAAGCACTCCATTTTTATTTAGTCGTTGGTCTATGTTTTCCAAAAAATCCCTAGGAGCATAAAGTCTATCTATCAAGTTTATAGCGAGTATCAAGTCATAGTTTGTAAATCGTTGTTTCAAATTACAAGCATCGCCTTGCCAAAACTGGACTTTATCTTTGAGTTTTTCATATCCTAACTGCTCCAGTGTTATCTCTTTTTTTGTTTTTAATTCCCCTTCAGTTGTGTTATAGTAGCTTATAATTCCGTCATTTTTCAAATTTGAGCCAACTTTTATAAATCGAGCAGAAAAATCAACCCCAACAACTTGGTCAAATATCTTTGCCAACTCAAACGAAGCTCTACCTGTAGCACAACCCAGATCTAGTGCTTTGCTTGTATTTGTAGCATATTGTTTGGCTATTTTTGTGCAACTTATAGCAAAATTTTCCACTCCAAAATATGTTTGCCCGTATTGAAATTCACAATACTGATGAACTAAACTATCACTTTCGTATATGTTGTCTTGCCTTGTCATAGTTTTTTTGTCTTGGACAATATATCTAAATCCGCTATGCTGATAAAAATGCTCTCGAAAAGCATATCGTGAAGTAGTAGATATTAAGTTGCCACTACTTGCCCACGATGAGCCGTTCATAATATAATGCTTGCCATCAAATGTAGGAGTAGAAAAATCATCATAAGCCTTGTGTGGTTTGAAACCATCAAAGCCAAATATAGCAGTACTTGACCACTGCCATACATTGCCTACTACATCATAAATGCCATCAAAACTATGACGGTCTATATCGCATGAGCTATAAGAAGTTAAGTTTTGATTTGCTTTTGTGCTATCAAAGTGGGGTATATTTTTCAAGCTCACACTTTGACATATAGCTTTGTGTTGAGCTTCGCTTGGCAAACTGTAGTTTAGTTTGTCTTTATGGCTTTTATAGACACAAAAAGCCTTTGCTTCTAAGGCATTGACATCTACTGGAAAATTCCACGGCATATCTATGACAGCACCCAAAGCCCTGTATTTGTATGTGTCTTTGTGCTTGATCCAAAAAGCAGGGTGAGTGGCATTTGTCTTTTTGAGATAGTTCAAACCATCTTCGCACCAATACTTTTTTGTAACATAACCATCGTTTTGCATAAACTCCAAAAACTCTTTGTTGCAAACTAGATATTTAGCTACTTTGAAATCATCCACCACCTCTTGAAAGTCGCCATATTCATTGTCCCAACTATATAGATGGTGTGCATCATCTATCCCTAACTTTATATTTTGTTTTTTTATATCTACAAGGCTATTTGTGATAATTTTGTGCGATGTTTCACATATATTAAATTCAGGCATATCTTTGATATATTTTATAGGTAGCTGCCTATGAAGCACAGACGATGTCTCTATATGTATCCTCTCATGTTCTATACCCATAAGCACTATCCACATATCGCTATTTGGGGTGATAGGCAAGCTAAAGTTGATATTGTCTATAAGCTTGCACACAAACTCTCGCACTTTTTGTCTATACTCTCGCACATCATTAACACTAGGCCATATATAGTTAGCTTTGTTTGTATCATCCCATGTCATCTCATCTACACCTACAGCGAAAATCGACTCAAAATCTGGATTTATCCTTTGGTGTATGATGCTCATATTTATAAGTTTGTTTACAAAAAAAGTAGCAGTATGTCCATAATAAAATATCATAGGGTGCCTTGTTCGCTCAGACTGGATATAAAACACTTCATCATCTACAAACATATCAAACAAACTTTCATATATATCAAAAGTATTTATAAAATACTCTTTTATCTCTTGTCGTTTTTTATTTTTATCATTGCCACTTAAAGATATTGTATTTAGGCTATATGGTTTCACTTTTGTCCTTGTTGTATGGTATGTTGTATTTATCATTATGCTCATTTATTTCATTGTCATTTATAAAATACTTATCGCAAAATTTATCAAAACTATTTTCAATATGTTTAAAATTTATTTCCTCTATAGTTAGCATATTGTGACCATAACCTATAAACTCTTTAAAGTGCTTATTTACAAAACATAGTTTGTCTATAGTTTTGTAGTCAAGTTCTTTGTATTTAGCTATATGCAATATCTTGCTTTGGTATGGATTTGCTTTTAGCTCTATAACTCCTATGCCAAACGACTGATGAAGTCTGTTTATCTCATCTTTTAGGTTGTCGTCTATCTCAAATACTACAAGATAACCATAGTTTGCCCAGCTTGAATTTGATACTGCTTGGAAGTAGCACTTTTTTAGCTCGTGGTCGTTTCTTATCTCCTTTTTTAGCTCATATGAATATAGTTTGATAGTGTCTAATATATTTAGATTTTTCATGAAAGACTTGGTCGTGTCTGTCTTGAGTTTCAAAAATTCCACTCCTACCATATCTGGGTGTATCCATTTTTGATGCTCATCTTTGCTATTTTTTGATATTTCATGCAAGATTGTCTTGCTGTAAATATTTTTGTTTTTTAGCCAACTACTCAAAAGTTTATGTAGGTCTCGCTCATGATATGTTTGTTTTGTCTCTTTTGTTTTTGGTGTTTGTTTGGTTTGTGTTTCTGTCATATTAATTTCTTGTTCATGTTTAGTAAGATAATACAGATAATAGTTGCCATCGGCTTTGACTCTTTTGACTCTTTCATCGTTGTCTCGTATAAAATAAAACAACAATGCGACTACTGAATTTTTAGGTGTTTTACCTTTGTTAAATTTACTATAACCTTTCTCTAAAATATTTTGATATATTTCATCGGCTGTTGATAATCTTTTCATATCATCAAGACTTTTGAGTATCGCTTCTTTTATAGTTATCTTTTATCCTTTTTGTGATTATATCAAAATATTTTTAAATGTGTGACAATATAGTTTTGATACTTTTACGATGGTAGTTTTAGTGATATTTTTAGCCTTGTCAAATTTAGTAGCTTATTTGTATGGCTGCACATAGATGCCGTGTTTGAAGTTTATTAGGATACAATCAAATCAAAAAAGAGCAAAATATTAAAAAACCAACAAATAGGTCTATATTGAGACAACAACTTGGCAAGGAGTATTTTATACTCAAAAGAAAGCTATATTGGCTATATAGTGATATATCTTGGGCAAAACAAAGCGACAAAACTTTCGATGGTTTTAGTATCAAAAAACACAAATCAGTGATAAAGAGAAAGTTAAAAGATATAGATATGTATCTACAAGAAAACAAAAGAACAAATCTACAACTTGCTATAAATCATATAAATAATATAGTTGTAAAACAAGATGAGATATTTTCTTTTTGGAAACTTGTAGGTCGCCCTACGAAAAAGAAAGGTTATATTGATGGACTCTCTTTAAATCAAGGCAAAATAGAAAAAGATATAGGTGGTGGACTTTGTCAGCTTGGCAATTTGTTATTTTGGATATTTGCTCACAGTCCTCTATCTATCATCCAAAGATTTAGACATAGTTTTGATGTATTTCCAGATACAAATAGAGATGTTCCATTTGGTGCATACACTATCATACAACTATATTGATTTTCAAGTAAAAAACAACACTAAAGATAGTTTTGTATTGAAGTTGTGGTTAGATGAAAAGTATCTTCACGGTGAACTTTTTTGCTCTAAACAGCTTGGAGAAATTTATGAGATACAAGAGAGAAATCATAGTATCAAACAGCAATTTTGGGGTGCATATACAAGACACAATGAGATATATAAAATCACAAAAGATAAATACGGACGAACTACAGAAAAGTTTCTATTTCAAAACAATGCCATTATGATGTATAATCCACTTTTGAAGTAGTAATATTATATTGTCACATATTTTAAAAGTGCCAATGTGCTTTATTTTATCTTTTTTAGATACAATGCACATAAAAGGATAAAAATTGACAGATACAAAATTTGAAGACCTGCAGTTAGATGAAAATGTCTTAAAGGCAGTTCAAACAGCTGGCTACGACAGTCCATCGCCAATACAAGAGCAGATGATACCATATATGCTAAAAGGTGGCGATGTATTAGGACAAGCACAGACAGGCACTGGCAAGACGGCAGCATTTGCTTTGCCTATACTCTCTACACTCAATACCAAAAAGAAAAAACCACAAGTGTTGGTGCTCGCCCCAACCAGAGAGCTTGCTATACAAGTAGCACAGGCTTTTCAAGGATATGCAAAATTTTTGAAAAACTTCCACATATTGCCAATATACGGCGGACAAGATTATGGTATCCAGCTACGAGGCCTAAAAAGAAATCCACAAGTCATCGTAGGAACTCCAGGGCGAGTAATGGATCATATCAAAAAGGGCACATTGGTTATAGATGAGATTAGCACCATGGTTTTAGACGAAGCTGACGAGATGTTAAATATGGGTTTTATTGACGATGTAGAGTGGATACTCAAACACACTCCAGACGATAGACAAATAGCTTTGTTTAGTGCCACTATGCCAACCGCTATCAAAAAAATAAGCCAAAGATACCTAAAAGACCCACAGCATATCATCATCAAGATGAAAACAGCCACAGCCGATACCATAAACCAGCGGTTTTGGATGGTGAGCGGACTACACAAGATAGATGCCTTGACGAGAATACTCGAAGCAGAACAATACGATGGAGTTCTCATATTTGTGCGAACTAAATCTATGACGACACAGTTAGCTGAAAATTTAAGCGCTAGAGGTTTGGCTGCATCAGCTTTAAATGGCGATATGAACCAAGCCCAAAGAGAAAAGATGGTAAATCAACTCAAAAAAGGCAAGATAGATATACTTATAGGCACCGATATAGTTGCACGCGGGTTAGATATAGAGAGGATTACTCATGTCATAAACTACGACATACCCTATGATACTGAGAGTTATATACATAGAATTGGCAGGACAGGACGAGCAGGAAAAACTGGCGAGGCTATACTCTTTGTTGCTCCTCGTGAGAGAAACTTGCTTCGATCTATCGAAAAGGCTACCAAAAAGCCGATAGAACGAATGAGCTTGCCATCTGTCAAAGATATCAACGATAGTAGAGTAGTGAGATTTAAGCAACAAATAACAGACACTTTAAATCAAAATGCTTTAGAAAGCTACAACGACATAGTGCAAAGCTACCAAGACGAGTTTAATATACCAGCTATCGAGATAGCAGGGGCACTAGCAAAGATAGCTCGAGGTGGCGATCCACTAGAGCTTAAAGATGTCAAAGAACAAAAAGTAGACTACAACAACAGCGGCGATATACTTGCTACTATCAAAGATGGTTTCAAACGATACCGTTTATCAGTTGGGTCAAAAGATGGCGTAAAAACTGGCAACATAGTAGGAGCCTTGGTAAATGAAGGTAAACTTGACGGAGACGAAATATCTAAAATTGAGATATACGACATATTTAGTACGGTTGATTTACCAGATGATTTAGTAGATAGTAGAGTAGCAGAACTCTCAAGTATCCGAATAAATGGAAGAAAACTTGGACTGCAAGAACCAAATGAAAGCGAGATGAAAGCAAAAGCAAGATCAAAAAGACGTTCCAAAGATGAAAAAAGTGGCAGTAGGCGAGGACGACACGATAGTGGCGGCGGTAGAAATAGAAGAAGCAGAAACAACAGACAAAGATAATATATGTTTATAAAAATTTGTGGTATCACAAATTATAAAGATGCTATAGATAGTATAAGTTGTGGGGCAGATGCCTTGGGGTTTGTGTTTTATGACAAAAGTCCTAGATATATAATTCCTACAGAAGTGCGAGCTATTATAGCACAGCTTCCGCCATTTGTGAAAAGTTTTGGTCTTTTTGTCAATCATTCACCACAAGAGATAAACGATATCACAAAAATATCTGGTATAGATATAGCACAGCTTCATTTTAGTTGTGATGATAGGTTTAAAAATAGTCTTAAAGTCAAATATATAGAGGTTATAAGAGCTAAATCTCCTGTTGATATAGAGATAGACAAAGATAAATTTTATATAGTAGATAGTTTTGTGGATGAATATGGCGGTCAAGGCAAACGACTCAAACTTAAGTGGTTTGAAAATCAAGACAACTCTAAAATTATTTTGGCAGGTGGGCTAACTGCCGACAACTTATATCAACTTAAAAATTATAGTTTTTGTGGTGTAGATGTCAGTAGTGGTGTAGAACAAATTATAGGACGGAAAGACCCTCAAAAACTAAAACATTTTTGTGACAATGCTCGTGCAATATCAAGATAAACTTCAAAAACTCCTCACCACCACCCCCATGCCTATGGATAGGTTTTTGGAATTTTTATGCAAAAGTGAGACTACATTTTGCGATACTTCGCTTGAGTTGGAACTTCTTATAGATAGTGGATTTGCTCTTGATATTTTAGATGATATGGTCTATTATAGACCAACTATCACCGACATAGCAGACCAACAATTTTGTATAGTAGATATAGAGTGTAGCGACAGTATCAAAAACGGTGGGCAAATCATAGAAATAGGTGTTATTAAATACAAAAATAGCAAGACAATAGATCATTTTGAAAGTTTGGTGTATTGTAGTAGTGTGTCTACACATATCCATCGTATCACAGGCATAGATACAGATATGTTATATACAGCACCACCACTATCACAAGTATTAAAACAGTTTGTAGAGTTTTTGGGTGATGCTGTGTTTGTAGCACACGATGTGAAGTTTGACTATAAGTTTATAAACCATAGTTTAGCAAAAGAGGGTTTGCAAACGATAGCAAATACAACACTTTGCACCATAGACCTGTCAAAACGGATTATAAACACTGAAAAATATGGTTTAAGGCATCTTAAAGATTTTTTAGGTATCAATATATCCGACCACCACAGAGCTTGTAGCGATGCTTCAAGTGCCAAAGATATATTTGAAATTTGTTTAAAGTTTTTGCCACAAAATATCAAAACCGTATCACAACTCATAGAGTTTAGCAAAAGTAGCGATATAAAAAACAGTTTATCACATAAGTAATATTTACTAAAAAGTCATAAAATTGTCTGGCATAGGTGGCATATGTCCAGCTTGTACACTTTTGTTTCGCAAACTATTGATGCTATCCTTTATGGGTATATCTTCAGGGCAAACCATATCGCAGTTGCCACACAAAGTGCAGTCGTATATGCCATCGTTTTGTATAGCTTCAAGCCGTGAATTTTTTTCTATCTCTTTTTTGTCATTTATATATCTCAAAGCTCTCACATATACAAAAGGTGCAATAAAGTTAGGGTTTATAGTATATACAGGGCAACTACTTTGACAACTACTACACAATATACAGTTGCTTAAGATATCTATTGTTTTTTCATCTTGCGTGGTGATAGTTTCATCGCTTTTTTTTATAAGATAACTTTTGATTTTTTTTAGTATATTTTTTTGTGTAGGTTGGACTACCAAATCTCTATATATTCTTTTGTTTGCCAACGGCTCTATTTTGTCGCCATCTTTTATGGTTGTGTTGCAAGCTAACTTTTCAATACCATTTACAACAACAGCACAACATCCACAAACTCCACTTTTGCATGCGCTATTGTATGTCAAGCTTTGGTTTATGTTTTGTTTGATATATTTCAAAGCACCCAAGACGGTGGTTGGTTTGGCTATGATGTTGTATTTTTTTTCTATTACTTCGATATTCACTTGTCGCTTCTTATGTGTGAGCCTGCGGTGTCTTTACGATTTAGTGCCGATACTGCAAGCTTGTGCGCTATCAATAGCGAGTTGCCAAGCTGTAAGAACTGAACTATCGTGTTGTTAAATCCTCTGTGCTTGTCTTCGATAGATGTGTTGTCATAATCTTTTTGAAGTTTGTTTATGTTTTTTATAGCTTTCAAAACTCCTTGCTCGTCTCGCACTATGCCTATGTTTTGGTTTAGAATTTCGCTTAATTTGTCTTTGATATCATAGAAGTTTGTAGTTGGTTTCTTTTCAAATATTTTATCTATTTTTATTTTATTGTGTTGCAATTTATCGTTTTTTATTGACAATACTTTGTCTTGATTTGTAGCACAAAGTTTGCCTACAGTTTTGCCAAATACAACACACTCCAGCAAAGAATTACCACCTAATCTATTTGCCCCGTGTATATTTGTATCGCTACACTCACCTATAGCATATAGATTTTTGATAGCAGTTTTGCCTTGTGTATCGACTGAAACTCCACCCATACTATAGTGTGCTGATGGTTCTATTTGTAGTAGTTGGCTTTCCAATTTAACACCAGCAAATCTCAAAGCCAATTCCCTCTCTTGTGGCATAGTCTCTTGTATAGTCTTTGATTCTATATGTCGCATATCTAAATACACTTTTTGTCCTGTTTGTATCTGTTCGTATATAGCTTTTGATACTTCATCTCGTGGTTTTAGTTCATCTACAAATCTTTTGCCAGCACTATTTACCAAATGCCCACCTTGTGCTCTAGCACTTTCGCTTATAAGTATGTGTGAGCTACTCATAGATGTAGGATGAAACTGAACAAGCTCCATATTTGAAAGTTTTAAGTTATTTTTCAAAGCAACTGCCACACCATCACCAGTAGTATCAACACTATTTGTTGTATTTTTTGCATATATACCAGCATATCCGCCAGTAGATAGCACAATATTGGTAGCATACAATTGAATAACTTGTGAAGTTTTGATATCAAGCAGCACGACACCTTTTGCTGTGTTGTTTTCTATAATAATATCAAGCAAAAAATAAAACTCAAAAAACTCAACACCCATTTTGATAGCTTGATCAAAAAGTGTTTGAACTATCTTCAAGCCTGTGTAGTCGCTGCTATAATATGTCCTGCTACTTTGTGAGCCACCCAGTTTTCTCGTAGCAAACCCACCGTCATCCAATTTGCTAAATGGCACTCCTATATCATCGAGCCACCTTATAGCACGGTCGCTATTTTCGCACATATAGCTTATGGCTTTTTTGTCGTATATATCGTGAGATGATTTTATAGTATCTTTGATAAATATATCTGTGTCATTTTTATTTGTAGTAGCATTTATACCGCCTTGAGCTTGTGTGCTTTGGCTTGAAGTTGTTTTATTTTTAGATATTATAGCCACTTTTTTACCATACGATGAGGCTTTTATGCTTGCGGTTAAACCAGCTATGCCACTACCTACAACTATAGTATCAAATATATTAGACATTTGGTATTTGAAATGATTTTGCCCTGCCGCCTATCAAGTGTCGTGTAAGGTCAAGCATACCGTCTTTTAAATAGGCACTTTTGATGCCTATGCTGTTTAGATAAGCTACAGCTATGATACTTCTATCGGATTTTGGACAGCCACATACTATAAGTTTATCTTTGGGAAGTAGCTCCAAGTTGTCTGGTAGCTTGTGAAGTGGGATTTTCAGTCCAAAACTCATAGCCCATATATCTGTCTCAAACTTTGCTCTTATATCTACGAATACAGCCCCACTATTTTTCATAAGTTCCAAAAACTCTTCAGTTTTTAGCATAAGTTCCGGCATTTTATTTGGTTGTAGTTGTTTTATAAAATCTTCCATATTAGCTCCTATACTGCGAGTTTATCTTGACATATTCAATACCCAAATCACAGCCAAAGGCAGTGTATTTGCCATCTCCTATACCAATATCACACGATATTTTGAAGTTTGTTGTAGCGAATATATTTGATGCTTGTAGTTCTATGTTGTTATCAAAATGTATCTGCCCTTTGTCATATACAGTTATGGTTGTTTGTTTGTTGTTTATAACTCCTACAAACGATATGCTCAAACTATTTTCAAATACTTCGCACCCGCTTGCCCCTATAGTTGAAGCAATTCTGCCCCAGTTTGGGTCACCGCCAAACAAAGCTGTCTTGACTAACAAGGAGTTTGATAGTTTTTTGGCTATGATTTTAGCTTGATTGTCATCTTTGGCTCCTATTACTTCAAATACCACATATTTTGTAGCACCTTCACCGTCGCTTATCATTGACAAAGCTATATCTTGCATAACTAACTTTAATACCTCTTTAAACGCATCTTGGTTATAAACTCCACTTTTGTTATTTGCGAGCAACATCACAGTGTCATTTGTAGATGTGTCGCCATCTACTGATATGGTATCAAATGTAGTGTTATTAGCATAATATAATAACTTTTTCATATGGGATTTTGGCACTTTTGCATCGGTGCAAATAAAACATAGCATAGTAGCCATATTTGGGTCTATCATACCAGCACCTTTTGCTATTGCTCCAATTTTAAAAGTTTTACCATCGTTTAACTTCACTTCATATAAAGTAGTTTTAGAGTATTTGTCAGTTGTGAGTATAGCCTTGGCCGCCTTATCGCCATTTTTAGCACATAGGTTTATATCGTCAAGACTTTTTAAGATATTTGATACAGGAAGTTGAACCCCTATGACACCAGTGCTACTAAATATAGGATTTTTAATATTTGGGTAGCTTGTTTGGAGTTGCTTATTTATTTGTTTTATATTATCTAACCCCGTTTGTCCTGTCATGGCATTTGCATTTTGTGAGTTTATGAGCACAAAATTTGTTTGAAAATCTTTAGGATAAGTTTGATAATGTACCAACGCAGCAGCTTGAAAACTATTTGTTGTAAATATAGCCTCTACTTCACACATAGTATCACTATATACAAATGCGACATCCGACCAGTTTTTTGGTTTGGTTGGAGATATATTTGCCGATAAACCATCAGCAAAAAATCCATTGATAGAGGCTATATCACCCTTTATTGGAGTGATTGTGAACATAGCGCTGTTATGTATTTTTTTTCATAGTTCTTAGCTCTTTAGCCGAAATTTTCATCTTCTTAGTTGTGCCATCTTCGAGTGTTACTCGCACAGTTCTCAAATTTGGTAGAAATTTTCTTTTAGTTTTGTTGTTTGCATGACTTACATTGTTGCCTGCCATAGGTCCTTTGCCTGATATTTCACATACTCTTGACATAATTTTTCCTTTTTTTGATTATAATATCGTTTGAAGCTTAAACTATCTACCAAGCAACAATATTTGACAAAAACTGTTATTTAGAAGCTTATGATAACAGTTGTGTATTTGTTGATTTTGCTTTTTATATCTATTTCAAAATCACAAATATCCATAATCGTTTTCACGATTGATAATCCCAAGCCATATCCCTCTTGTTTTTTATTGTTGTCTGCTTTGTAATACTGTTCAAAAACAAATGGTAAATCTTTTTTGTTTATGCCTTCACTATAATTTTTGATAGTCAAGGTATTTAATTTTAAAGCAATTTCAATTTTTGTATTTGTATACGAATATTTTATCGTATTGTCAATCAAATTGTTGATAGCAATTTTGAGTAATTATAGTCAGAATTTATTGTGACTGGTTTATATTAATAAGCGACAAAATTATACTTCGTGTTTTAGATAGTTTTTGTTTCTCTAAGAAAATTTCAGTTACCAATTCGTCTAAATAAAACTCTTTAAATGATTTTTTTATCTCATTTTTATCAAAAGAATATAGAAATAGAAGATTATCAATACTTTTTTGCAAGGTTTTTGTTTCAATTAAAGCTTGATTTAATATCTTTTCATATTCATTATGTTTTCTTTTTTTTCTAAGACCCACTTCTATCTCACCTCTTATAATCGTAAGTGGAGTTATTAGCTCATGAGAGACATTTTGACTAAACCTTTTTATATTTTTAAATCCACTTTCCAACCTTGAAAGCATATTGTTAAATGTTATGATTAAATTATCAATTTCATCGTCACTATTTATTCTGTCTATTCTTTTTGATAAATCTTTAGCCTCAATATCTTGCACATTTTTTACTATTTTAGCAACTGGTTTTAAGGCATTCTTGATAAATAATATGCCAGCAATTAAAGATAAAAAAAGTATGATAGGATTTAAAACAATAAGTGTAAGTTTTAATCTTTTTATAGTTTCATTGCCGGTTTCAAATTTAGTAGAGGCCTGCACTATATATTTATAATCGTTTGTTTTTTCGAGCAAAAAAACGACAACTCTTAGGTTATCAGTGGTATCATAAAACAAAGTTTGATTTTCAATAATTTTATCATAAAGCTCTTTTTTTATAGGCAATATATTTTGTTTTAAATTCGGTGATTTTGTTATAATAGATATTTTTTTTGTCCTATTTTTAAAATAAGCGCATAAAATGGTTTGATTATAAATTTATCACCTTCGTCTATCGTGTAGTAGCCGTTCTTGTTTTTTTCTCTTTAAAGTCATCTTTTACATCAAGAACCACAGCATTTAATTTTGTGTCAATCTTTTCTATATAACTTTTTTGAAATAAATATATAAGACTATAGCTAAAGCCAAACAAAATTGAGATGATAAGTATCAAATACCAAAACAAAAGTTTTGTTTAGATATTTTTAGATATTTTTGTCGCTAATTTTATATCCAACTCCTCGTATAGTATGTATCAATTTTAAATCAAAAATTTTATCTATTTTTGTTCGCAGTCGATAAATATATACATTTACAATATTGTTCGCTGTTATTTCGTCTATATTCCATATGTTATCATTTATCATCTGTACACTCAAAACTTTGTTTTTGTTGCGCATCATAAACTCAAGCAAAGAATACTCTTTTGATGTAAGCTCTATCTTGATATCTGCTCGCTTGGCTTCTAATGTATCACAATCTAATTCTAAGTCTGCTATTTTTAATCTGTTTGTGAGTGATTTATTGATTCGTAGTTGAACTTTTATTCGCGCTAAAAGTTCATCAAATGAAAATGGTTTTGTAAGATAATCATTTGCTCCTTCGTTTAATCCTTCAACTTTGTTTTCAATACTATTTTTTGCGGTTAGCATGATTATAGGTGTGTCTATGTTTTTTTGACGAATTATTTTGCATAGCTCTATGCCATTGAGCTTTGGTAGCATAATATCCAAGATAATCAAATCGTATCTATTTGTTTGCACTAAATATATGGCTTCTTCTGCATTGTTTGAAATATCTACACTATAAAACTCCTCTTGTAAACCTTTTTTTAAAAATAAAGCTATCTTTTTGTCATCTTCAACTATAAATATTTTCAATTTGTTATACTCAAATCTTTATGAACCAATATTCTTTTATATGGCACATCCAGCAAATCGTTTATCATCAAAGAAGTAGAATACACGCCGCTATTTAAGCAGCTATTTGACACTACTGTAGCTGACAAAATATTGCTTTTTGTGTTTTCTTTGGAAATTATATGAGAAAAATTATTATCTTGTATAACATAACTTCGTTCATAAGAAGCTGAAGTTGTCAAAGCTTCATCCATAATCTCCACATAAGTTAAATTTTGTTTTTTTTCAAACGGATTTTTTATACCAATTTTAAACTTGTCGCCATTTTCTTTTTTTCCAATCGCAAAAATATCTCCGCCAAAATTTATCAAAGCTGATTTGATTTTATGTTTTTTTATAATTTTCACAACCTTGTCAACTGCATATTCTTTGACCACACCACCAAAATCAATTTTAGTGAAAACATTTGAAAAATAAATTTTATTTTTCTTTATTTCAAAATTTTCACATCCTACATATTTTAACAAACGATCTTTTTCTTGAGAAAACTTTTTTATGTTGTTTGATAAATAAATATCTTTTATAGTAGCTAAAGTGATATCAAAAATATAATCTGTAGATATATAATATCTTTTAGATTTTTTTAATAACTCTTTTGTTTCTAAATCCAATACATTTGCTACTCTCGCATTTATTTTAGAAAGATAAGAGTTTTTATCAAAATAGTTGTATTTAAGCTCCAATCTTTTAGCTTCTTTTAAAACTTTTTTTGCAACATCGTTGCAAAATTGCTTATTGTTGTGAAAAAGTTGCAATTCACAAGGAGTTGTCATAATCTCAAATATATAAATATGTTTCAATTTTAAAACTTGTATTTTATTCCGCTCATAAAAGTCGTAGCTTTCAATCCAGTGCTTTGATCATAATAATCAGCCGTCAAGTTCAAATTTATACTATTTGTTAATCTGTAATCAACCATAACTTTATAAGTAGTGGCATCAAAATCACTCAACCTTTCATCGCTGCTCGCATATTTTTGATTTGTAAAATAGTCAACCAGCCCACTATAAAATTTTGCCTTTGATTGTTTGTAGTGTCTAACTCCCGCCCCTATAGTAAGTTTGCCAAATTCATAATAGCCATTTGTATCAATAGTGTGTGAATTTATATGCCAATTATCACCATAATACCTATAACTTATATTTGAACTAAACTTATCAAAAATTTTAAGGTATTTGACAAAAACACCATAACCTGTGCGCTTTTGAGGTCTGTTTTCATTTGTTACTTCTGGAGCTGTGTTGTAGTTTCTCACTACATTTAGATATGGATTTGTTAAATACCCACTTTCATTTACAAACGATAAAGAACTATTGACGATACTGCTTTTGTCTATAACTTGACTAAAACCTATACTTGCTTTGTAGTTATTTGAGTTAAATTTTTCGCTTGCGCCACTATTTGTGTCACATTTGCTGTTGTTTTTGCAGTATACTAATATTTGATTTGTTTGTCCAGATAAACCAAAACTCAATGATTGGTTGTGGTTGTCATCTAAATAGTGTAGATAATCTTGGCTAAGTTCCATAGAATAATAATCACTCTCAGAAGAAAAATTAAATCCACTTTTCAATTCATCTCTATTGTCAAATCTTGTAGTCAAAATAGCATTTATAGCTGTTCTTTTCTCTTCAAATTTGACATTTGTTTTTTTCACATTTGCTTGGGTTGTGTTGCCTCGAGAATAAGCCGAAGCTCCACTATTTGTATCTACAAAATTTGGGCTCGCACCAGAAACTGCATCATAAACCACACCCGCGCTCAAAGCGTAATCCGTACCAAAATCTTTGTTTACGGTTATAGCTGGTGCTTTTATATCAACACGATTGTCGTTTTCGTTGTAGCTCATCATAGATATAGACACAGTATCGTCAGCACATAGTGAGTTAGCAGCTAAAAAAGCAACAACAGATAGTTTGTATTTTAGTTGCATCCGCAACCTCCACCACCTATAGTGTTGCCAACTCTTGTAGCTTCTTTTGAAAAATATATGTGCTCTTTAAAAGCTTTGAAGTTATTGTTTATACCAGCTTCGCTCATACTATCTTTTGATAGTTTTGATTTTTCCCAAGATTTGACATCTTTTATGGCGCATCCGTTTATCATCAGCAAAAACAAAATTAAAACTCTTGTTTTCATTTTATTTTTGCCAATTTTTTGTTTATAACTGTATCTATCTTGTCAACAGCACCAATAATTTCGTCTATTATAAGACCATTTTTTATGATATACAAAGCAGGAATGCCTACAGGAGCAAATGTCTTAACTATGACATTTTTATCATCATTTATAACTCTAAAATTCACTGCAACTTGTTGTTGAAAATTGATACCTATCTTTTTATCTTCGTCTATATCTATACCAATTATCTCATATTTTGTTTTGTTTATGGTGTTGTTTAGTTTTGAAACTAAAGGTAACTCTTTTTTGCAGCTATGACACCAAGAAGCAAAAATATCAACTACATATATGATATTAGATTTCAGTTTCAAAGTTTTGATAGTTTTGCCATCTAATTTGTCGCCTATCGTAAGCCCAAAAAGACTCAACGACAAAAGAGATACCAATAAAATTTTTTTCATAATGATCCTTTAGTAATTTATTTGTTATTATAACTAATTATTATGAATACAATATGAACAAAACTGCAAATTAATTTATATTTTTAGATACAATGCTAAAATGATAGTGAGTATCGTTGCAAAAAAAGCAAGAAACAAAAGCTATTGTTTTAGATTTTTTATTTAAAGTGGTTATACTACAAAAAAAATGACTTTTGTCAAAATTTATCAATATAAGGAATACAAAATTTGTCAAATATGAAAACTTATTTTTTAGTGTCAACTTGTGTATTGTTCTGGTCTATCAATTTTGTGCTTGGTAGATTTGTCAAGGATGATATCACACCATTTGAGCTGGCTTTTTTTCGCTGGTTTTTTGTATTTGCGATGATATCTCCTATATTGATAACTAGGCATAAAAAAATATTAAATTGTTTAAAACAAAACTTTATAATACTAACGACACTTTCCATACTTGGCATAACAGCATTTAATACACTATTGTATTCTGCACTGACCAAAACAACTACCACAAATGCTTTGATAATAAATTCTACCGTGCCTATTTTGATACTTATTATGTCGTTTTTTATTTTGAAGCAAAACATATATTTGTTCCAAACCATAGGCATAGTGTTCTCAACTTTTGGTGTGATATTTTTGATACTAAAAGCAGATATTTCAAATATATTTGTTTTGCAATTCAATAGCGGTGATATAGTTGTAGTGATAGCTTCTATAACTTGGGCTTTGTATTCGGTGTTGATGAAACTTAAACCAAAAGAGTTAGATAACCTTGAGTATTTTGCTATTGTTGTTGCTATTGGTTTTGTTTTATTGTTGCCTGTCTATTTATACCAAGGGTATTCGTGGCGACAAGAGATAGAGATGTTAGAAAATAACTATTGGGTATTTTTATATGTATCTATTTTCGCATCTGTTTTGTCTTATTATTTATGGCACCTTGGCATAGAGAAAATAGGCCCAACCAAAACAGGCCAATTTACACATCTTATGCCCATATTTGGTATAGTCATAGCTTCAATATTTTTAAATGAGACATTGGAGATGTATCATATGATAGGAGCAGTTTTCATAGCAGCAGGTATATATTTGTCTTTGTTTTATGCAAGCAAAAGCAAATGAAAAAAAACTGAGCTTTTAGAAGTGTATTTGATAGTGTAGCTTATTTATGGCATACTAACTAAAAGCACCTTTATATATAGGTATATTTATTAATTTTAGAAATATCATAGCACTCATGATACTATCGTTCAAGGCATCGTGTTTGCCAAGTATTGGTATATCGAGGTTGTCAATAATAGTATCAAACTTCAAATCCACAAACTCGTGGGCTGATTTTTTTCTATATCTTTCATAATACATAGATGATAGTTCAATAGTTTTATTTGGTAAAATAGAGCCTATATATTGTTTTAAAAATCTGTTTAATATCGATACATCAAACCAGATATAATAACCTACAATAGTTTTGTTGCCGACAAAATACAACAACTGTTCCAAAGCATTGTTTATAGTAGTTCCGTTTTGTATATCTTGAGGCAATATGTGGTGTATTTTGATACTTTCGTCGCTTATTTTGTTTATAGGTTTGATAAAAATTTCAAAAGATTCGCTTGTGATGATTTTGTTTTTTTTTACTTTAACAGCTCCAATTGAAAGTATCTCATCTTTTTTTGGATTAAGACCTGTCGTTTCTGTGTCAAGAACAATATATTCATCTGTTGAGATATTTTTATCAAAAATAAAATCAAACTCATTCTTTTTAAGTTTGGATTTATTGTATTTGTATTTTAGATTGTCAAACATTATGATATGTTGTCAAGTCTGAAGTGGTTTGATATAAATTTCTTAAAATTATTTACAATTTTAAAACTATCTTTTAGCATATCTCGCTGAATTTTTGTAAGATTTGTCAGGTTTATTGAGTTTGTGATTGGCATATTGTTGTCTATTTTGTCAAGCTGCGCTTGAGTTTTAAGCCTGACTAACAACTCAAATGCCTCTATAAGCTCACTTGCCATATCTCTTGGTATTATGTCTTGTTTGTTTAGCTCTTTTATCCTTGCTATTGTTGGTAATTTAGTGATTGTGTGTCGTAACGACAAAGCTCTAACACCTTGAACTATAGCAAATATCGCTCCTTTTTTTAGGTCTATGTTGTCATCTTTTGTGATAAAATTTGAAAACAAACCTATAGGTGTCTCAAATGTCAAAGTCGCTTTAGCAAAGTATGCCATATAGACATCTTTATTTTGAATTTTTTTAAATAACTTTTTTTTGAGTTTTTTGAGCAGTGAAGCATCTCCAGCTACTGCTTTAGCATCAAAAAATATAGCCATATTCATATAATCTTCCATATTTGAACCATTTATCCAGCTATCTATTTGCAACTCAAAATCTTTTTGACTTTTTCTCCAATAACTATTTGTCACCATAATATCGCCATCGCATTTTGGAAATCCAAACTCTATAAGCTTTTTGCAAAACTCTTGCATATGTGGCTCATATAGTTTAGTATCAGTGTTGTTGTTGATTATCAAAGCATTGTCTTGGTCTGTTTTAAGTATTTGTTCGTCTCTACCTTCGCTACCCATTATCAGTAAAGCGCAACTATTTTGCAAATCCTCAGGCACCATCAAAGCAAAAAGTTTTTCGTATATTTTACTATTTAGCTGAGCTACCATTTTGGCTATATATGTAGTGCTCACACCCTTGCTTGATAAAGACCGCACAGTTTTGATGATACTTAAGCTTGCTTTTTGAAGCTCTTGTGTGGTGGTAGCTTTTGATATTTGATTTGCTATTAGGTGTATGTGGTTCGCAAAATAGCTAAGTATGTCTATTTGATCTACTGTTCCTATAAGTTTGCCATCTTTTATGACACCTATTCTTTTGATAGTGTGTTTAGTTATAGTTAAAAGCGCTTGAAATAAAAAATCGTCATATTTGACACATATGAGAGGAAAATTTGCTATAGAAAAAGATTTTATCAAAAGGTTGGCACCCTTTAATAACACCTCTTTTTTCAAAACAGAATCAGTGATAATACCATATTTTTCATCATGTTCTACAACGATAGTAGATGTTTTGTATTCCAATGATTTTGTGATAGCATCTTTTAGTATTGTATCTCCACTTACTACACAAGCTTTGTGCAAATACAGTTCGCTTATTCGCGAGACCATAAAACTTGACATATCGTTGTCGTATTGTTTTGTTTTTAGTGATTGTAGTCTATTTGACAAGTCTTGAAGATAAAACTCCTTAAATTTGCTATTTAGTTCAAGCAGTTTCAAAAATATCTTTTTGTTCAATTCATAGCATATCAAATCTTCTGATATCTTAAAATAACTTTTTGTTTGGTTTGATATCAACGAATCAGCATCAAAACTGTCATCTATATGATAAACAGATGTCAAAACATCATCGTTGTATTCATTGACCTCACCCTTTATGATGATAAAAAATTTATCTGATATTTTTGTTGGCGATATTATGACATTATCTTTGGCATAATAACCAATATCAATGTTTTTCAAACAAAGATTTAACTCAAATTCACTTAACTTATCGAAAGGGTGATGCGAGCTTAGAAACTCTTTTTGGTTGTGTAAGCTCATACTAATTCCAACAAGGAGAGAAATTTATTCTCGCCTTGTATATACTTAATGAGCAGATGCTTTACCAGCACCCATCGGGACTCTGATATTTTCAACCATATCTTGAATCTCTTTTGGTGGCGGTGGTGTCGCACGAGATACAACAAATGCCACTGCGAAGTGAATTATCATACCTATTGTTCCTATACCTGTAGGTGCTATTCCAAACAGATAGTCAGCCTTGTTTCCACCCCAAAATACAAAGTATGCTATATAGATAAATGTAAATGACAATCCTATAGCCATACCTGCTATCGCACCTTCTTTGTTCATTCTTTTGTCAAAAATTCCCAAAATAATCACAGGGAAAAATGAAGCAGCAGCCAAACCAAATGCAAATGCAACAACTTGTGCTACAAATCCAGGAGGGTTTATACCTAAATAGCCAGCCACCCCTATAGCTACAACAGCAGCAGCTCTTGCCAATGCCAACTCATTTTTTTCGCTCAATGTAGTTTGTCCTGTTTTTTTGTCTTTGTAAATAACTTGTCCAAACAAATCGTGTGATATAGATGATGATATAACCAACAACAAACCAGCAGCAGTAGATAAAGCAGCAGCCAATCCACCAGCAGCCATAAGTGCAATAACCCAATTTGGCAGGTGTGCAATCTCTGGGTTTGCTAAAACCATGATATCTCTATCTACATATATCTCATTTGCTATGCCGTTATTTTTTGTAAGTTGTGCTTGTTCGGCTTGACCTTTAGCATTTGTAGTAAGTCTTTGACCATGTTCGCCTCTTTTTTCACCATCGAATTTTGGTTTGCCTTTAGCTCCATCAAACGCTGCACCAGCTGCATATTGAATTTTGCCATCGCCATTTCTATCATTCCAAGCTAATAAGCCACCATTTTCCCAAGTTTTAAACCAAGCACCACTATTGACAGTTCCGTCCGCTCTTAGTTGTGAGCCACTTACAAATTTTGCGTACTCTACATTTTGAACATTGTTTATGAGATTTACTCTCGAAAATGCAGCAACAGAAGATATAGATGTATACATAATAGCGATAAACACTAAAGCCCAGCCAGCACTAACTCTGGCATCTTTGACTTTTGGCACTGTAAAAAATCGCACAATCACATGTGGCAATCCAGCAGTTCCTGCCATAAGCACAACTGTTAGCATAAACATATTAAATATATTGCCTGGATCTGTGTAGTTATTAAATCCTAAGTCATTGACAGCTTGGTCAAGTGCATGCATCAAATAGGTGCCTTCTGGTATCATCTTGACACCATCATCAAAAGCAAAGGCCGTTTGAGCAAAAATACCAAGTTGTGGCAAAAATGTATCAGTAACTTGAAGCGAAAGAAAAATCGCAGGAACTGTAAAAGCAAATATCATAACACAATATTGTGCTACTTGTGTATAAGTAATACCTTTCATACCACCAAGCACAGAGTATATAAATACAATACCCATACCAATCATCACTCCTGTATTTACATCAACTTGCAAAAATCTTGAAAATACAATTCCAACACCTCTCATTTGACCTGCAACATAAGTAAATGATATAAATATCACAGCTATAACAGCAACAGTTCTCGCTAAGTCAGAGTAGTATCTATCGCCTACAAAATCAGGCACTGTAAATTTACCAAATTTTCTCAAATATGGTGCCAAAAGCATAGCCAAAAGCACATATCCACCAGTCCAGCCCATAAGATATGCACCACCATCACTACCTTTGAAAGCTATAATACCAGCCAAAGATATAAATGAAGCAGCACTCATCCAGTCTGCTGCTGTTGCCATACCATTTGCGATAGGAGGCACTCCTCCACCTGCTACATAAAAATCTTTTGTAGAACCCGCTTTGCTCCATATAGCAATACCTATATATAAAGCAAAAGATATTCCTACAAATAGATATATTAAACCTTGTAATTCCATAATATCTCCTTACTCGTCTACATTATATTTTTCGTCAATTTTTTTCATCATTGATACATATACAAATATAAGTATCACAAATATATAAATTGAACCTTGTTGAGCAAACCAGAAACCTAATTTAACTCCACTTATCTCTATCATATTTAACTGATTGATAAACAATACCCCACATCCAAGCGAGACAATAAACCAAACAGCTAAAAGTTTGAGTATCGTTGAGATATTCTCTTTCCAATACTCCTGTGCTTTTATAGCATCCATACAAACTCCTTTTGTGTCTTAAGATATATTTAGAAAAAGCTAAAAATATCTTGTGGAATTATAACATAAAATTATAAAACAAACCTATAAATTAAATAAATAGTCAAAAAAAAGTTATTTTTTTTGTTTATCAAGTGCTGTCATATGATTTGATAAGTATAAGAAATTTATTTGTCAATATCATCTTGTGCTTTTTCTTCAAATGCCTTACTTAGTTTTGTGGCATCGTGCGATGTTATTTTATCGTGATGTCTTCTTAGTATTTTTGCTACTCTTTGGGCTGCTACTTCTATAGCTTTATGCAGATCTTTGTCTTTTTGCTTGATGACTATGGTATCTAAATTTGCTACATTTATAACAAACTCAAATGATATCACAGATGTTTTTTGAGCCTCATCTTTTGATACAATTGAATTAACCGATATGATATCCAAGTGATATTTTTGGAAGTTCGCACTTGTGTTGTTTATGAACTTCTTTGTGTCATCATCAATTTTTATATGCCGTCCTACTATAGTCGTATTCATAATCACTCCTTGTTTTTCAAAACAATTGTATCGTAGTTTTATAAATTTTAAGTAAAATGCTCTTATGAAAAGCAAAATTTTAAACTCAATCAAACGAAAACCACTTATAATAGATGGTGCCATGGGCACCATGATACAAAAGACGAATATAGCTTCATCTTTGTGGAACTTTGGTAAGTTAAATTGCGAAGGGTGCAACGAACTACTTAATTTGACAGCACCAAATATAATACACAACATGCATGAACAATACATCAAAGCTGGTGCAAACCTAATCAAGACAAATACATTTGGTGCAATACCATGGGTATTGCAGGATTATGGTTTAGAAAATCAAACTTACGATATAGCATACAAAGCTGCAAAAATAGCCAAAGAGTTATGTGAAAAATATCACAATCAAAAAGATGAAAAATATGTATTAGGTTGCATAGGACCTGGCACCAAACTACCATCACTTGGACACATAAGTTATGATAAAATGTATCAAGGATACTGTCAAACAGCACAAGCACTAAAAGACGGAGCAGTAGATATATTTTTGCTTGAAACTTGCCAAGATCCACTACAAATAAAAGCCGGTATTCATGCTCTAAACGACACAGCTCCACAAATACCAGTGATGGTATCTGTGACTATCGAGTTATCTGGAGCTATGCTTATAGGCACAGATACTAAAACAATAGCAACAATACTTGAGCCATTTGATATACTTTCGCTTGGATTTAATTGTGGCACTGGTCCTATTGAAGTGGCGCAACACATACAAATTTTTTGTGACAATTCAAATCTACCTATATCTATACATGCAAATGCTGGATTGCCAGAAAATGTCGGTGGGACATTTGTTTATCCTATGAAACCAGAGCAGTTTGCTACAATACAAAAACAGTTTTTGAACTTTGATGGTGTTGCATTTTTGGGTGGTTGTTGTGGCACAACACCAGAGCATATAAAAGCTTTGAGTGAAGCTACACAGCACATCAAGCCAAAACCAGTGAAAAAAACAGACACAAATATGGTGGCATCGTTATTTACGACAAAAGAGCTAAAACCAAAAGAAAATTATCTAAAAATTGGTGAAAGAAGCAACGCAACTGGCAGTAAAGCATTTAAAGATATTTTAAAAAATGAGGATTTTGATGGCACTTTGACTATAGCTCAGCAACAAACAAGAGACAAAGCAGATGTGCTTGATGTAAGTGTGGGTTACGCAGGACGCGATGAAACTGAAGATATGAAAAAGGTGATATCGTTATACAGCCAAAAGATAGTTTTACCGCTTATGCCTGATTCTACACAGCTGTTAGCTTTGGAAGCTTCGCTTAAACTTATAGGTGGCAAGCCTATATTAAACTCTGTGAATTTTGAAGATGGTGAGCAAAGATTTGATGCTATTTGCTCACTTGCTAAAAAATTTGGCACAGCTTTGGTATGCTTGAGTATAGATGAAGACTCTATGGCAAAAACTTGCAAAAGAAAAGTAGATATAGCTACAAGAATATATGAAAGAGCTACCAAAATTCACGGCATAAACCCAAAAAACTTGATATTTGATATGCTTGTATTTACCATAGGTAGTGGCGAAGAGCAGTATTTTGATGCAGGAGTTGAGACAATCAACGCTATAAAAGAGTTTAGCCAAAAATACCCACAAGTTAGCACAACTCTAGGTTTGTCAAATATATCATTTGGGCTTGACAAAGATGCTAGAATTTATCTAAACTCCGTGTATTTACACCATTGTAAAAAAGCAGGCTTAAGTAGTGCGATAGTCAATGTAAAACATATCTTGCCTTATGAAAAAATAAACAAAAAAAACATAACAATATGTGAAAACCTGATATTTAACAAGCGTATCGAAAGCGACCCTCTTTTTGATTTTATAGAGCATTTTGACAAAACAGAACACATAAAACAAAAAAGCAAAGACGAGTTAGATAGTTTGAGTAGTAAACAGCAAATAATTTATCTGCTAAAAGAGGGTGACAAACAAAGACTGATACCGCTTGCTTTAAAATTAAAAGACAAAATACCAGCACAAACTATAGTCAATGAGTGGTTAATTGATGGTATGAAAAGTATTGGAGTGTTGTTTGGTAGCGGACAGATGCAACTACCTTTCGTGTTGCAAAGTGCTGAGTGTATGAAAGCGTGTGTAGACAAGTTAAACCCATATTTACCAAAAAAAGAATGCAAAACAAAATCAAAATTGATAATAGGCACCGTCAAAGGTGATGTGCACGATGTAGGCAAAAATCTTGTGGATATTATATTGAGCAATAATGGTTTTGATATTATAAATATCGGTATCAAAGTAGCTGTTGGTGATTTTATAAAAAGTTTTAATTCACACAAAGCCGATGCTATTGGTATGAGTGGTTTGCTTGTAAAATCAACAAACGAGATGAAAGCAAACTTGATAGAACTAAAAAAACAAAATATAGCTACACCTGTATTATTGGGTGGCGCAGCTTTGACTAAAGATTTTGTAGATAATTTTTGTAGGCCTTTTTATAAAGGCGCAATATTTTATTGTAGAGATGCCTTTGATGGTGTCGTAGCGATGCAGAGAATTCAAGCAGGTGGCGTGCTTGATGTATGGCTTGATGCTGACAAAAAAGCAAATAAATTCGAAATAAAACCAAAAAAACCAAAAAAATTGTTCGACAAAACAAAAGACAAACCAATACTACTGGAAAACAATCATAATTTTAAAGCACCATTTTGGTCTTATAAAGATTTTCATAAAACTTTAGACAAAGCATTGGCTTTTAATTGGATAGATAGAAGAGTGTTATATCGTCAAAGGTGGGCATATAAAAGAGGCAAAAAAAATACCCAAGAGTTTCTAAACTATGAAAAACAAACATTAGACCCGCTTTTTGAGAAATATAAACAAGAGTTTATAAAAAACAATGTGTTTGACCCAATAGCTATATATGGATACTTTAGATGCAAAAGTGAAAATGATAAACTAAATATATATGATGAAAATTTTGATAAGGTAGCCACTTTTAACTTTCCGCGACAAGGTATCTCGCCACATAGATCTGTGGCAGATTATTTTAAAAGTGACCAATACGATGTAGTGGCTTTGACTTTTGCAAGTGCTGGATTAAATATAACAAATTATGAAAAAGCGATATACGAAGCAGGAGAGTTTAGCAAATACTATCAAGTTCACGGGCTTGGTGTGGAGCTCGCCGAAGCTACAGCAGAGATTTTACACAAACAAATAAGAATAGAGCTCGGTATAACCAAAAACGAAAAAGCTGTCTTAAGCGATGTCAAGATGAAAGGTTATCAAGGTCGTAGATACAGTCCTGGATATATGGCCTGTCCTGACCTATCTCTAAATGAAACAATATTTGACTTGCTTAAACCACAAAGATATGGTATAAGCTTGAGTGAAACGCACCAAATGCACCCAGAACAAAGCACATGTGCTATCGTATCAGCAAATATTGAAGCTAAATATTTTAGTGTTTGAAGTTATTTTTTCATTAGTTGATAAACTGAACGATTTGCCGAACAAATTTTATGTTTCAAAGAGATTATAATTTTTTCAGATGTTCAATTTCTCATTTTTTGTATTGTGTGTCCTTAATTTAAGGACACAAATTTTCCTTAATTTTCTCAAAATTACCATAATATAGGAAAATTTAAATATTTTTTGATATAATGGCTTACAAAATTTAAATCCAATCAACAAAACTTATTGTTGTGCGGATTTTAAAAAGGAAACAGATGGAGAAAATACGATTGAGACTAAAAGCATATGACCACCGCGTGCTTGATAGATCTATAGCATCGATAGTAGATGCAGTCAAACGAACAGGCGCTCAATTGGTAGGTCCAATACCAATGCCTACAAAAAGACGAAAATACACAGTGCTTAAATCACCACATGTAAACAAAGATAGTCGCGAGCAGTTCGAGATAAGAGTGCATACAAGAGTAGTAGATATCATATCATCAACTCCAGATACAGTTGACTCACTTATGAAGTTGGATTTAGCTCCAGAAGTAAATGTAGAAGTTAGATCAATGGACAAGGAGTAAGGACAAATGGAGTTTATAGTAGAAAAAATTGGCATGAGCAGAACTATGGATGTTCCTTCTGTTGGTGTTACATTGCTGAAAGTTTTAAACACAAAAGTATGTGAAGTCAACAAAGACGGGAAATCTGTCGTATCATATACAAAAGGCAAAAAAATAAACAAAGCAATACGAGGTAAACAGAAAAAATACAACCTAAGCAAAGAGTTTAACAGATTTGCAAGTTTATTTGTAGCAAATGAAGAGGCAGGCGATATAGATGTGAAACCATTAGAAGAATCAAAAACATTAAAAACTACATTTACAACAAAAGGTAGAGGCTTCACAGGTGTAGTCAAGCGATGGAACTTTGCAGGTGGGCGCGCAAGCCATGGACACCGTATGGGCAAAAGAACTGGCTCTATAGGTAACGCAGAGTGGCCAGGACGAGTGATGCCGGGTAAAAAGATGCCAGGCCAACACGGTAACACTACAAGTAGTGTCAAAAGCAATATTATATCTTTTGACAAAACTACAAATATATTGGTGCTTAAAGGTTCTGTATCTGGACCAAATGGTGCAATAGGCAAAATAAAGGTAAGTAAATGATAGCAGTTCAAACATTAACAAAAAGTTATGCAAAAAGCAAAGCTACATATGAGTTGCCAGATACCTTTGAAGGTATAAATAAACACAATTTATATCTATATGTCAAATCATATTTAAGTAGTATTAGAGCAAATACAGCTTCAGTAAAAAATCGTTCTGAAGTTCGTGGTGGCGGGAAAAAACCTTGGGCACAAAAAGGTGGAGGGCGAGCAAGAGCTGGCTCAAAAAGGTCGCCATTGTTTGTAGGTGGCGGACAAATTTTTGGTCCTACTAAAAGAAACTACGACCAAAAAATTAACAAAAAACAAAAAATGCATGCCTTGAAGTATGCTATCAACGAACAAGCAAAAAAAGAAAACTTGTTTGTTGTTGATAAAATAGAAGTTAGCAGTGGTAAAACAAAAGATGCCAAAGCAATATTTGACAAATTAAATCAAAGAGATATTCTGATAGTAGTAGAAAGTTTAGATGAAAAAACATATCTAGCATTTAGAAATATACAAAAATGCTATATGATAGAAAAAAATGAGCTAAATGCTTATCTAATAGCGGCTTATAGGTCGGTATTGATAGAAAAAAAAGTGTTAGATAGCTTGACAGGAGAGGTATAATATGGCAGATATAACAGACATCAAAACAATTCTTTATACAGAAAAGACGATAGAACAACAAGAACACGGCGTAGTAGTGGTGCAAACAAGCCAAAGAATAAACAAAAACAATCTCAAAGCAGTATTTCGTGAGTATTTTAGTATCGCACCACTGAAAGTTAACTCACTTAATCAAAAAGGCAAAACAAAAAGATTTAGAGGCAAACTGGGTAATCGTCCTGGTTTTAAAAAGTTTTATGTAACTTTACCACAAGGCGCTGAGATAGCGAACCTTTCAGTATAGGAGTGTATAGTGGCGATAAAAAAATTTAAACCAACAACACCAGCAAGAAGATTTATGGCAGTGATGGATAGTAGTGATATCACATCAAAGCCAACTGTTCGGTCATTGTTGAAAAAAATAAAATCAAAAGCAGGTAGAAATAGCAATGGCAGAATCACAAGCAGACACAGAGAAGCAGGAGCGAAAAAACAGTATAGAATTATAGATTTTAAACGCGATAAGCATGATATATCTGGAACTGTTGCGACAATAGAATACGATCCGTATAGAAACTGTCGTATATGTTTGATACATTATATAGATGGTGAAAAAAGATATATTTTGCAACCTATTGATTTAAATGTCGGGGATAAAATCAGCTCAAGTATAAAAGGTCTTGATAGTAAGCCGGGAAATGCAATGCAGCTTCAAAATATACCAGTAGGAACAATGGTTCATAACATAGAGATGAAACCTGGTAAAGGTGGTCAAATAGTGCGAAGTGCAGGTGCATATGCTCAAGTTATGGGTAGAGAAGAGAAATATGTAATAGTTAGATTACCAAGCAGTGAGATGAGAAAAATACTTGGTGTTTGTATGGCAACTATTGGTATAGTAGGAAACGAAGATTTTTCAAATACTGTCATAGGAAAGGCTGGACGACAAAGGCATATGGGAAAACGACCACAAACTCGTGGTAGTGCTATGAATCCAATAGATCACCCACATGGTGGTGGTGAAGGCAAGACAAATTCAGGTCGCCACCCTGTGTCGCCATGGGGTATGCCTACAAAAGGTTATAAAACAAGAAAGAAAAAAGCCAGCGATAAGATGATAATCTCAAGAAGAAAGAAATAGGAGGATATATGGCAAGAAGTATAAAAAAAGGACCATTTATAGATGAGCACCTATCAAAAAAGGTTAAAAAAGCATTAGAAAGTGGCGACAAAAAACCTATAAAAACTTGGTCGCGTCGAAGTATGGTTTTACCTGATATGATTGGTCTCACATTTAATGTTCACAACGGTAGAAATTTTGTGCCAGTTAAGGTGTCGGAAAATCATGTAGGATATAAATTAGGTGAGTTTGCACCAACTAGAACATTTAAAGGCCATAAAGGTTCAGTTCAAAGAAAGGTCGGATAGTATCATGGATATAAGGGCAAACAAACGAGTTAAAAAACTAACCAAAAAAGAGAAAAAAGCACAAGGCATCAATAATCAAAAAACAGCAACACTAAAATTTATCAGACTATCTCCAACTAAAGCTAGATTGATAGCAAGACAAATACAAGGAATGAATGTAGAAGTAGCGATAGCAACATTGGATTTCACTCCAAATAAAGCAGCAAAAATATTATCTAAAGTAGTTGCTTCAGCAACAGCAAATGCTGGATTTGAAGCAGAAGAAGCTACGATAAAAAGCTGTATAGTAGAAAAAGGTCCAGTTCTTAAGAGGTTTATACCAAGAGCCAGAGGTAGTGCTACACCAATACATAAGCCAACATCACATATCTTTGTAGAGATAAGCGACACAAAAGGAGAAAAATAATGGGTCAAAAAGTCAATCCAATTGGTCTAAGACTTGGAATAAATAAAAACTGGGATTCGCGGTGGTTTCCTCAAATATCTACGATGCCAGCAAACATAGCTATGGACAACAAACTTCGAACATATATTAAAAAAGAGTTGTATTATGCTGGTATCTCTTCTATTGTCATTGAAAGAACATCAAAAAAAGCAAGAGTATCTATAGTTGCAGCACGACCTGGTATTATCATAGGAAAAAAAGGCGCAGATGTAGAGAAACTCAAAACAAATCTCAGTCGTCTTGTAGGCGACGAGGTCGCTGTCAATATAAAAGAGGTCAGGAAACCATTTTTGAACTCAATTCTTGCTGCTGAAAATATAGCACAACAACTTGAACGCAGAGTTGCGTTTAGAAGAGCTATGAAAAGAGTTATGCAAAACGCGATAAAAGGTGGTGCTAAAGGTATCAAAGTATCTGTAGCAGGGCGATTAGGTGGTGCCGAGATGGCGAGGACTGAATGGTATCTTGAAGGCAGGGTGCCACTTCATACCATAAGAGCAAAAATTGATTATGGTTTTGCAGAAGCACATACTACATATGGGTGTATAGGAATAAAAGTGTGGATATTTACAGGTGAAGTATTATCAAAAAGCACAGTTGTTAATACTACTGTAGAGAACAATAAAAAAAGAGGTGAATAACCATGTTGATGCCAAAAAGAACAAAATATAGAAAAATGATGAAAGGCCGAAACAGAGGTAAATCTTTTCGTGCAAATAGTTTAACACAAGGCGAAGTTGGTCTAAAGGCTCTTGAGCATGGAAGGATAAACTCTCGTCAAATCGAAGCAGCGAGAATAGCTATGACAAGAAAAATAAATAGACAAGGAAAAGTTTGGATTGATGTATTTCCCGCTAAACCATTGACTAAAAGACCACTTGAAGTGCGAATGGGTAAAGGTAAAGGTAGCGTAGAAGAGTGGGTTATGAATATCAAGCCAGGTAGAGTATGTTTTGAAATAGCAGGAGTTGATATTGATTTGGCTAAAGAAGCATTAAAATTGGCAAAAAGTAAACTTCCATTTAAAACAAAAATTATATTAGCAGAGGTAGAAGATGAACTATACTGAAATAAAAGAAAAAAATAGAGAAGAGCTTATAACACTCTTGAAAGACAAAAAGATGTTGTTGTTTGAATTAAAAGTCAAACAAAAAACTATGCAACTAACTAAAACAAGTGATTTAAGAGTTTGCAAAAAAGATATAGCAAAGATAAAAACAGCTATATCTGCTATAGGTTAAGGGGTATATATGACAAATGGTAGAACAATACAAGGAAAAGTAGTCAAAGTAGCTGGCGAAAAAACAGCTACAATAATTGTAGAACGAAAAGTTATGCATGCAAAATATCACAAAACAGTTAAAAGATTTAAAAAGTATTTAATACACGATGAAAAATCACAACTTGATATCAATGATGTTGTTTCGGCTATTGAGTGTAGGCCAATATCTAAAACAAAATCTTTTAGACTAAGTGAAGTTATATCTAAAGGAGTCAAATAATGATACAAAGTTTTACTAGATTAAATGTAGCTGATAACACAGGAGCAAAACAAATCATGTGTATAAAAGTGCTTGGTGGCTCTAAAAGGCGATATGCTACAGTTGGAGATGTCATAGTAGCGTCTGTCAAAAAAGCAATACCAACAGGTAAAGTAAAAAAAGGACAAGTAGTCAAAGCAGTAATAGTACGAACTCACAAAGAGGTTCAAAGAGAAAATGGCTCGCTTATAAGATTTGATGACAATGCCGCTGTAATACTCGATGAAAAAAAAGATCCAATAGGCACAAGAATATTTGGTCCAGTAGCAAGAGAAGTGCGATATAGTGGTTTTATGAAAATAGTCTCTCTTGCTCCGGAGGTTCTATAATGGCAAATAAACTGAAAATAAAAAAAGGTGATACAGTCCAAATAATATGCGGAGATGATAAAGGCAAGCAAGGTGAGGTGTTGTCTGTAAATCCATCAAAAAGAAAAGTGGTTGTAAAAGATTGTAAAATAGTAAAAAAAACAATCAAGCCTGACCAAGAGAAAAACCAAGAAGGCGGCTTTGTAAATAAAGAGATGCCTATAGATATATCAAATGTAAAAAAAGTAGAGGTGTAGTATATGAGTGCGCGATTTTATGATAAATATAAAAACGAGATAAAAGAAAAGTTGGAAAAAGAGTTTGACAACAACAAGATGCTCACACCAAAACTTGACAAAATAGTCATATCGGTTGGGACTGGTTTTGCGATGAAAGATAGCAAACTAATACAAAATATCCAAGATACTATATCGTTGCTTGCTGGTCAAAAAGCAGTAGTAGTGAAATCAAAAAAGAGTATCGCAGGTTTTAAGGTCAGAGAAGATATGCCTGTAGGTATAAAGGTGACATTAAGAGCAAGTAAAATGTATGAATTTTTTGATAAGCTTGTGTGTGTAGCTTTGCCAAGAGTGAAAGACTTTTCAGGACTTAACATAAATGGCTTTGATGGTAAAGGAAATTATAACTTTGGTTTAAAAGAACAGTTGATGTTTCCAGAGATAAAATATGATGATATAATACAATCACATGGTATGAATATATCTATAAGCACGACTACAGATGATGACAAAAAGGCACATAAACTTTTAGAGTTTTTTGGGTTGCCGTTTACAAAAGGACATAACTAATGGCAAAAAAATCAATGATAGCAAAAGCTAAAAGAGTTGCGAAGTTTAGCTCTAGAGCATATACAAGATGCTCTATATGTGGAAGACCGCACTCAGTTATGAGAGACTTTGGTCTATGTAGAGTGTGTTTTAGAAAAATGGCTAACGAGGGTTTGATACCCGGTGTTAGAAAATCAAGCTGGTAAATAAGAAATAAGGAGAAAAAGCCCATGATGAATGATTTGATCGCAGACGCTTTGACAAGAATAAGAAATGCCTCATCAAGGAAACTTGATATAGCAACTCTACTTCATTCAAATGCAGTTGAAGGTGTAGTAAATGTATTAAATGAAAAAGAGTATATAGAAGGATTTGATGTAATAGAAGGTGAAAGCAACAAAAAAACAATAAAAGTCAAAATAAAATTTGATGAAAATGAAAAAGCTGTCATAAATGAACTCAAAAGAGTTTCAAAGCCAGGCCGTAGAGTTTATAAATCTGCGCAAGAGGTGAAAAACTTTAAAAGTGGACGAGGCATTATAGTGATAAGCACAAACCAAGGCATAATATCAAATGACAAAGCATACAAAAACAACACAGGTGGTGAAGTGTTGTGCACAGTTTGGTAGGGAGGATATAATATGTCAAGAGTAGGAAAAAAAATTATAGATATACCATCTGGTATAGAAATTAGTGAAAAAGATGGTATAATAATAGTTAAAAAATCAAATAAAACTATCGAAGTAGATACTAAAAGTAGGGTGAAAGCTACTTTAGATAAAGCATCTTTAAGTTTTGAAAGAGTTGGAGACGATGCCCAAAGCTCTGCTTATTGGGGCACATATAGATCACTTGTCGCAAATGCTATAGAGGGATTACATAAAGGCTATGAAAAATCTTTGGAGATAAATGGTGTAGGATATAGAGCGGCTGTCAAAGGCAAAACTTTAGAACTACAGCTTGGGTATTCGCATCCTATCAATTTTGAAATTCCACAAGATATTATGATAACAATAGAAAAAAATATCATAAATATCAAAGGAATCAGCAAGCAAGAAGTAGGACAAACTGCTGCAATAATACGAGCATACAGAAAACCAGAACCATACAAAGGCAAAGGTGTTAAATATGTTGATGAACATATTGTAAGAAAAGCTGGAAAAACAGCAAGCTAAAAGGTAAAATATGAGTAGAGCAAAAGTTATAAATAAAAAAAATTTACTAAGAATAAAGAGAAAAAGACGAGTAAGAGGTAGTATAGATAGTGGCACCGAACAAAGACCAAGAGTATCTATACATAAGTCAAATAAATATATGCAAGCACAAGCGATAGATGATACAAGCGGTAAGACATTGGCATCAGTCCATAGCAAAGCTTTGGGCTTGTCTGTAAATATAGACAACGCTAAAAAAGTAGGTGAGCAGTTCGCACAAAACTTGAAAGATGCAAAAATAGATATAATTGTATTTGATAGAAATGGGTATTTGTATCATGGCGTAGTAAAACAGTTTGTTGAAACTTTAAGAGAAAATGGAATAAAGGTATAATATGGCTATAAATAGAGATGATTTTGAAGAAGCTGTTGTAAATGTTGGGCGAGTTACAAAAGTTGTAAAAGGTGGTAGGCGATTTAGATTTACTGCATTGGTGGTTGTGGGTAACAAAAATGGCACAATTGGTTTTGGTACAGGCAAAGCTAAAGAGGTTCCAGATGCTGTGAAAAAAGGTCTTGACGATGCATTTAAAAGCCTTGTCAATGTGTCTTTGAAAGGCACAACAATCACACACGACATAGAGTATAAATACAACTCAAGTAGGATATTGCTAAAACCTGCAAGCGAAGGAACAGGCTTGATAGCTGGTGGAGCTGCAAGGCCTGTGTTGATGCTGGCAGGTATAAAAGATATCATAGCCAAATCATTGGGCTCAAACAATCCAAATAACTTAGTGCAAGCAACAGTAGAAGCATTGGGAAAAATAAAAAGTTAAGGAGTTAAGAGTGTTAGAAAATCTACAACCAGCAAAAAATAGTGTAAAAAACAGTAAAAGAGTAGGCAGAGGTCAAGGCACAGGCAATGGCAAAACAGCTGGCAAAGGAAACAAAGGCCAAAAAGCAAGAAGCGGATATAAAATAAAAAGAAATTTTGAAGGTGGTCAGCTTCCACTTGCTAAAAGACTACCTAAAGTTGGTTTTTTTTCAAGAGTAAATAAACCTTTTTCAATCAATGTAGATAAAGTTAAATCTATAGGTGAGCTCAAAGAGATAACAATGGACAACATAAGAGCAGTTCACACAGTTCCAAAAAAGATTACAAAAATCAAACTAATAGGTAAAACTGCAAAAAATATGGCAGTTAAAATCAAAGATGAGAACATAGCTCATACAGGTAAATAATCATGAGTAAAGATTTATTAAATAAAATTTTAATTACATTTGCTTTTATACTTGTATATAGAGTGTTGGCATATGTGCCAGTGCCAGGTGTAAATATAGATGTGGTTAAAGAATTTTTTGATACAAACTCTGGCAATGCATTGGGTATGATAAATATGTTTAGTGGAAACGCAGTAGAAAGGCTAAGTATCATATCGTTGGGTATCATGCCGTATATTACTGCTTCTATAATAATGGAGTTGCTCGCAGCTACATTTCCAGCTCTTGGCAAGATGAAAAAAGAGAGAGATGGCATGACAAAATATATGCAAATAATAAGATACACAACTATAGTAATCACACTTATTCAAGCTATTGGTGTGTCTATGGGTCTTAACTCACTTACTGGTGCTGGCGGTCAAAGTGCTATAACAATAGATATGAACACATTTGTAGCGGTTGCTGCCATATCCATGCTCGCAGGAACCATAATGCTTATGTGGATAGGCGAACAAATCACCCAAAAAGGCATAGGCAATGGTATATCACTTATAATTTTTGCAGGAATTGTATCGGCAATACCAAGTGCTATAGGCGGGACTGTTGATTTGGTAAATAACGGTCAAATAAATTTCATAACCGTTATCGGTATGATTGTAGTTATAGTTGCTACTATTGGTTTGATTATCTATGTGGAGTTAGGCGAGCGAAGAGTGCCTGTTTCTTATTCTAGAAAAGTTATGATGCAAAATCAAAATAGACGAGTGATGAATTACATACCAATAAAACTAAATTTAAGCGGAGTAATTCCACCTATATTTGCAAGTGCGATATTGATGTTTCCGGGCACTTTGCTGCAAGGAAGTAGCAATCAATATATCAATATGATAGCAGATGCTTTAAATCCGTCTAGCTACTCATTTAATGTATTTATGTTTTTATTTGTTGTATTTTTTGCATATTTTTATGCGTCTATTACATTTAATGCAAAAGATATAGCAGACAATCTCAAAAGACAGGGAGGCTTCATACCCGGAGTTCGCCCAGGAGGAAGCACTGCTGACTTTTTAAACGATACTGCAAGCAAGTTGACATTTTTTGGGTCAATATACTTAGCTTCTGTTTCAACTTTGCCATTGCTTGTAGTTCAGGCTATGGGTGTGCCATTTTATTTTGGTGGCGTTGCTGTGCTTATCGTAGTGCAAGTAGCTATAGATACCATGAGAAAAATTGAAGCTCAACAGTATATGAATAAATACGATACACTTTCTGCTGTAGGATTATAAAATATATGGCGATAGCTTTATATAAGCCAAGCGAGATTGATAAAATGTTTCAATGTGGTCAAGCTGTTGCCAAGACTTTAAAATATCTCAAACAAAATATCAAAGCAGATATGACTTTGAAACAAGTCGATAACATGGGCGAAAAATATATGCTATCGCTGGGATATGAACCTTCATTTAAAGGGTTGTATGGATTTCCATCGGCTGTATGTACATCGCTAAACGAAGTAGTCATACACGGTGTACCAGATGAAAAAAAACTACAAAACGGCGACATACTTGGTGTGGACATAGGTAGCAAAAAAGATGGTTGGCATGGCGATGCAGCAATCACAATACCAATTGGCAAGATATCAAAAATAGATGAAGAACTGATACAATGTAGCAAGAATACTTTGAAATTCGCTATAGATAGTATCAAAGTAGGTATGAGATTTAAAGAATTAAGTTATATGATAGAGAACTTTATCAAAAGGCAAGGATTTGTGCCTTTGTTTGATTTCTCTGGGCATGGTATAGGTAGGTCAGCACATAGCGAACCAGAGATTTTAAACTATCTTGAGGGAAAAAATCCAAAACAAGGACCAAAAATAAAAAATGGCATGGTGTTTTGTCTTGAGCCTATGATATGTCAAATAAAATCAAAATCAGTAGTAGATAAAAAAGACAAATGGAGTGTGCGAAGCGAAGATAACCTCAGGACAAGTCATCATGAGCACCAAATAGCTATAATAAACAATAAAGCAAAAATATTAACAAAGTTACAGGAGTAAACAATGGCAAAAAATGACTTGATAACAATGGACGGAAAAGTTGTAGAGGTGTTACCAAATGCGACATTTAATGTGCAATTGGAAAATGGTTTGATAGTGTTGTGTCACATATCTGGCAAAATGAGAATGCACTATATCAAGATACTTTTAAACGACAAAGTGACGGTTGAGATCACTCCATATAGCTTAGATAAAGGTCGCATAACGCATAGGTTTAAATAGTAAAATATTTTGCACACATCTAATTTTTTAATCTATATTGATAGATGTTGTTGGAGATATGCTTTGGGACGCCTATTGATATAAAAGAAATAGCTTTGATCAAAATTTATTTGTTTAAAATAAAATTGTCACAAATATAAAAAAAGTTATTTTAAGTTTATTATGTTATTTTAATACATAAACAAGGTATAAATATGAAATATGAAAAAGAGCAGATATTTAAAGCTGTAGCGACAGTAAACGACCCTGAAGTTGGGTTTAATTTAGTAGAAATGGGTTTGATATATGATGCATCGTGTGATGAAAATGGTGAAGTTTTAGTTACCATGACATTGAGCACAAAAGCTTGTCCTTTGCATCAGATGATTGTGCAGTGGGTTGAAGAAGCAGTATTAAGAGAGTTGCCAGAAGTAACCAAAGCAACAGTAGATGTAGTTTGGGAGCCTGCTTGGAATATATCTTTTGCAAGCGATGAAGTCCAACAAAAACTTAAAGGAGGCTTATGATAAACTTCATAGAAAAAATATTTTTACCAATAACAGCACCAATACGATTTGTTCAACGAAACTTTAAATCTGTTTTATTTTTCACGATATTATTGTATATAGTTTTAAATATTGACAAAGAAACATTGAGCACCGCAAGCGCTAATTTAGCTCAAGTAGAAATAGTCGGTCCTATAATTTTATCGGACAATATCATAAAACAACTTGACAAAATTAAAAATGACGAGAATATAAAAGGGGTGCTTATAAAAATAAACTCGCCCGGAGGCGCTGTAGATGCGTCTGTTGAGATTGCTTATGCTATAAAAGAACTAAACGAACTTAAACCGGTGGTATCTTATGCTAGCGGTGTGATAGCAAGTGGTAGCTATTATGCTAGCTTGTATAGCTCTAAAATAATAGCAAATCCTGGCAGTATTGTAGGCAGTATCGGTGTCATTATAAGTGGTATCAACACAGAAAAACTTATGGAAAAAATCGGTATTGAAACTCAAACAATAAAAGCAGGTAAATATAAAAGTGTAGGCACAAGCGCCAGAGCATGGGATGATATAGAAAAGCAGGAGTTATCAAAAGTTATAAATGATACATACGATATGTTTGTAGACGATGTTTTAAAAGCAAGAAAACTACAAATCGACAAAAATATGTTCGCAGATGGTCACATATTTACAGCAAGACAAGCTAAAGACATCGGTCTCATAGATGAAGTAGCTACCATATCAAAAGCTAAAGAATTTTTGATAAAAAAAGCAAAAGTTGATAAACCAGTATGGCAAGAAGAGGATAGGTTTGAAAAATTTGTGAAACAAGTCAATACAAGTTTAATCAAATCAATACAATTGTATACTTCAAGCTTGAAGGCATATTGATGAGAGTTTTTTTCTATATATTATTGTTTGTAATATCACTAAACGCTAAAGCTATTTTATGCTACAAAGAAGCTGTTACTACACCATCGATGATGAAAACTGCTATACTTGAAGGCGATGAATGTGTTGGCAAGACTATCAAAAATATGCTTGACGATGGATGGTTTGTAAAAGATATACAAACAAATAAAACTAACGAAAAGTTAAACTTTGTATATATATTTGTCAATAACAAACAAAATATAGCAAAACCTATCAAGTTGAAAACAGACAAAAAAATAGCAAAAAAATTGTTTGACACAAGATGCAAAAGATGCCACAAAAAAAGTGATAAGGATTTGTTAAAATACAAAAAATTTGATGACTTCCAGCATAGACTATCGCAATATGCAAGAGATGAGATAAGCTCAAACAATGCATATTTGATGTCGCCTGTAGCCAAGTCAGTAACCCAAGACGATGCAAAAATTATATATAATTATATCAAGGATAATTTAGAAAATTAGAGATGTTCTAGAGGTGTCTTGAGTATATTTTAAATATCTTCGCTATCTATCACAATCTTTGTGCTTACATTTCCTCTTGGATTAAACACTGCCGTGAGTTTTAGTTTTTTTGGTTGGAGTTTTTCATAAATAGTATCATATATCTCATTTGATGAATTTTCATGAGATATGTATTTTGAAGCAAAACTATTTATATAAAGCTTCAGTGCTTTTAGTTCAATAACCAAAGAATTTGGAATGTATTGTATATAAATAGTAGCAAAATCAAAATACCCACTCATAGGACACCTACACATAAATTCAGGTAGTTTTATGTTTATCTTGTAGTTTTTTTTATGTGTATTTGGCCAAAAATTTTGTGGGTTATTTATATCAAACTGATTTACTTCTAATTCACCATATTTTTTTTTATTTTTCATATTGTAGTGTCAAATCATCATATGCTTTACCTACACGCGATGCCATAGAGCTAATACCATAACCTAACCATACCCTTGGATCGTAGTAGTTTTTATTTGGCTTTTCTTTGCCTTCGTTATTTCCTATTTGGGTTTGTAGTTTATCTTGGTTTTCTTTTTGAAATTTATTTACTCCACTCCAAAATGCCCATTGTGTGTCTGTATCTATGTTCATCTTGACAACACCATAACTTATAGCTTCTTGTATTTTAGAATGCTCGCTGCCGCTACCACCATGAAACACAAAATCAATAGGATTGTTGGTACTTAAAGATAGTTTTGTTTTGATATGTTTTTGACTATCTCTTAAAATAGATGGCATCAAAATGACATTGCCCGGCTTATATACTCCGTGAACATTGCCAAAACTGGCAGCTATAGTAAAATTTTCTCCTATAAGACTGAGTTGTCTGTAGGCCAGAAGAACATCATCCGGTTGAGTATACAACAAATCATTTTCAATTGAACTATTGTCAACTCCATCCTCTTCGCCGCCTGTGATACCAAGCTCTATTTCTATACCCATATTTAATTCGTGAAATTTTTTAAAATATTGTGTTGATATAGCGATATTTTCATCTAATAATTCAGCGCTTAAATCAAGCATATGAGATGTAAAAAGTGGCTTTTTGGTATGTTTAAAATACTTCTGCCCCTCTTCTAATAACCCATCTATCCAAGGAAGCAGTTTTTTATTTGCGTGGTCTGTGTGCAATATGACAGCTACTCCATAGTGTTTTGAAATATAGTGTATATATTTGGCCCCTGCTACAGCTCCTATTATGGCAGTTTTAGCGTTATTGTCGCAGCAAGAACCAGCAAAATGCTTCGCTCCACCATGGCTAAACTGTAGTATTATTGGCATTTGCCTTTTTTTTGCTTCTGCTAAAACAGCATTTATTGATTCGCTATTGACTATATTTATAGCGGGTATTGCAAGATTCTTCTCTTTTGCTTTTTTGTATATCTCTTTTGCCTGTGTAGCATTGACTACGCCTTTGTATTTTGAAAACGACATGGTACAAATCTTAGTTTAGTTTTATTGATGCTTTTTTCTCAAGCGACAATACTTTTTTATCAATTTTGTCCATAAGTTTTTTTTGTTTTAAAACTTCTATTATTTTAGCTTTTGAATCATCGTATGATGCTGTGCCTTCAGGTTTTTTGTCTTCAAGATAAATTATATGATATCCATATTTAGTTTTTATGGGAGTTTTTGAGTAGTTGTTTTTGTTTAGTTTTGAAGCTGCCTTAGAAAATTGAGGCACCATAGACTTTGGTTCAAACCAGCCTAAATCGCCGCCATTTGGACCGGTTGGTCCTGTTGAGTGCTGTTTGGCAAGAGTTTTAAATGTTTGAAACTTATTTTGACTTTTGTTAAGTGTTGTTATCAACTCTTGTGCTTTTGACTTTGTTTTTAATAATATATGGCTAGCCCTCATAACTGCTTTTTGAGATAAATTTTTTCTATTTTTATCGTAAAATGTTTTCATTTGAGTGTCGGATACTTTTATATTGTTGACCTCTTTTTGCATCCAATACTCTAAAGCGAGGTTGCCTTTTAGGACATGCATCGCTTCTTTAAATCCTTTGCTATTTGGAACTCCAGATTTCATAGCATATGCCATAAGAAGCTTTTTTTTGACTATTTGGTCTAAAATTTTTGTTTTATCTGCTTTTGGTATAGTGTTCAAATTTATACTTTTGCCTACTATTAGTTTGACATCTTGGTCTGTAATTTTTTCACCATTTACGGTGCCATAATTTTGAGCGGATATTGCAAATTGTGCAAATACCACACAAACGATTAAAATTTTTTTCATATTTTTCCTTTTTGATTTGTTAAGCACAATTATATCTAAAAAATCTTTAATTATTGTTTGATAGATAAAGAAAATTTAGAAATTGTAGTATTTGTATCGCACAAAAAAGTATTTTAAGTAAAATTATGATATAATCACTAAAAAATAGGATTTAGAATTGAGACTGTTAGTAGTTGAAGATGAAATAACTTTAAATAAAACCATAGTAGATGGTTTGTTGGACGAAGGATATTTGGTTGATTCTGTAGAAAATTTAGCAGATGCAGAGTATTTTATAGAGATAAGGCATTATGACTTGATAATCGTGGATTGGATGTTAAGTGATGGCAGCGGTTTGGGTATAGCAAAAACTGTCAAAAGTAGATTTGGCAAAACCGCCGTTGTGATTTTAAGTGCCAGAGATGATAAACAAAGTATACTCGATGCATTTGATGTAGGAATAGATGATTATATCACAAAACCATTTGACTTTGATATTTTTATCGCTAAAATTAGAGCGAGACTTAGATTTGGTGGTAGTAATTGTATAGCAATAGATGATTTGATTATCGACACCGATGACGAAAAGGTGACACTCAACGACAAAGAGATCGAGTTAAAAGGCAAACCTTTTGAGGTGCTTTCTCATTTAGCCAGACATAGAGACCAGATAGTATCGAAAGAGCAACTTCTTGACTCTATATGGGAAGAACCAGAGTTAGTAACACCAAATGTCATAGAAGTAGCGATAAATCAAATAAGACAAAAGATGGACAAGCCACTTGGTATATCTACCATAGATACAGTAAGACGAAGGGGTTATAGATTTTGTTATAATAGTAAAGATGATGACGAGTTGGACTAAAGGTTCACAGTATTGAAGTTTAGCATACAAAGAGAGTTTCTGACTAGACTTATAGTTGCAACTTCTGTATTTTTGTTTGCTATATCTTTGTTTTTTTATAACTATATATTGACCACAATAAAGTCCGACATAGAAAATAATCTGGAATTAAATGCAAAACTTGTAAACAACCTAAATAAATTAGATCAAAAAAGTATCACTATGTTGGGCTATTTTTTGGAAAATAGAACTTCAATAGATATCATATTTATAAACAAAAAGCAAAAAATATACCACAGCAACTATAAAAAAGACGGCAGAAGTTTTTACAAGATTGAGTATCCATCAACAGATATCAAAAATAGTTTTATAACAATAACAAAAGATATGACAACAACTTTTGATACTATTGATAAAATATTTCAAAATTTATTTATATTTGCTTTTATTGGGCTATTTTTTGTTATTTTGTATGCCGTTACAATATCAAAAGTCCTAACACTTCCCATAAACAAGTTTTCCAAACTTATAGCAAATACAGACACTAACAATATACAAACTTTGGATAAAGCTACCATGCCTTATGAGTTTCACCCCATTGTCGTATCATTGAATAAATTAGCAAATAAAGTCAAGTCTCATATTTTATATCAAAAAGAGTTGTATATAGGTATCACACACGAGTTGAAAACTCCTCTAAGTGTCATAAAGCTAAAAAACGATATAATGCTAAAAAAGCCAAGAACAATTGAACAATATAAAGAAACACTATTGTTAAATTTATCTGAAACAGACAAAATGACAAACATAGTAAGTTCAGTTATGGAGATGGGAAGACAAGAGGCTACAAAGTTTGAACATGAGAAATATATTGATGTAGCTTCAAGTGTCAAAGTAGTTGTAAATGACTTCTCATTTATAGCTCAAAAGTCGTATAAAATAAAACTAAAAAATAATATTGAAAATATAAAACTAAAAATACAACCCACAATGTTTTCTCAAATAGTTCAAAATCTGTTACAAAATGCGATTAAATTTGCTAAAGAGAATAGCGAGATAATAGTTTCTTTGGAGAAACAACAACAATATGTATATATAAAAATTATAAACGAAGGCCAAACGATAGATGAATCGGTTGATTATTTTGCACCATTTATAAGATATGGCGACAAACAAGGGGTTGGACTGGGCTTATATTTGTCTAAAAATGCATCAGATACCATAGGGTCGCAGATATATTTGAAAAATCGAGATGATGGTTTAGATGGTGTCGTAGCAACTTTAAAGATAATTTGCTAAAATATAAGATTATTTACAAATATAAAATTTTATTTGTGCAAAATTTAAGAAAAATACCCAAATACGGGCTCAAAAATAAAAAAGGCAAAATTTGGAAAATGTAGGCTTGTTTGATGTTATTACTATAAGTATCATCACGGTATTGGGATTTAAGGGTTTGATTAGAGGTCTGATAAAAGAAGCATTTGGACTTGTAGGCATAATTGGCGGTGTTTTCGTAGCTTCAAGAATTGCCAATAGTATCGGTAAGATTATTGGTGATATTGTAGGAATTGAAAACAACTCTACATATATGATTGTTGGTTTTGTTGTGTCGCTTTTAGTATTTTGGAGCTTGGTATATATGATAGGACTTATAGTATATAAAATAGCAGATAAAAGTGGTTTGGGTATATTTGACAAATTTTTAGGTTTTTGTTTTGGAACCGCTAAAGTATTTTTGATATTTTCAATATCTATTTATGCTTTGACCAGTATAGATATGGTAGCACAAAAATTAGACAAAGCAAACAAAGATAGTATTATGTATGAAGTGTTTAAAACAACAGGGTCGTATATATTAAAAATAGGTGGACAGACACCGCAAAGTATTGAAAAAATTATTGATAAAAAACTGGAAGAAAAGGTGGATAAATAAATTGTTTGAAAATATTTATATACAACAAAGAGTGCAAAAAGCGAAAAACTTAAGAGAGCTTGGTATCAATCCTTATTCAAACAAAACTAAAAAAGATAGTGATATAAAAACTTTTAAGCAAACAAACAAACACATAGTATCTCTTGAAAACAAAAGAGATGAGACAAAAGTATTCACTATATGTGGCCGTATCAAATTTTTTCGTATTATGGGCAAAGCAACTTTTTTGAAGATAGAAGACGCTACATCACTTTTGCAAGTTTATGTATCAAGAGACAATCTCGAAGATGGATTTTATAACAATATATTTAAAAAATGTTTTGAAACTGGCGATATTGTAGAGGTCGTTGGATATGCTTTTGTCACTGGGAAAGGTGAGTTATCTATATATGCTCAAAAAATATCAATGCTGACAAAAGCTATATCGCCATTGCCTGAAAAATTTCATGGACTGCAAGATAAAGAGCAACGATACAGACAAAGATATCTTGATATGATTATGAATGATAATATAAAACAAACTTTTCAAACAAGAAGTAAGATAATATCACTAACTAGACAATTTTTTGAAGCAAAAGATTTTTTGGAAGTTGAGACACCTATGATGCACCCAATAGCAGGAGGAGCAAATGCAAAACCATTTATAACACACCATAATAGTTTATCGGTGGATAGGTATTTGCGAATTGCACCAGAATTGTATTTAAAGCGTCTCATAGTAGGCGGTTTTGATGCCGTGTTTGAGATAAATAGAAACTTTAGAAATGAAGGTATGGACGCAACACACAATCCTGAGTTTACATCTATTGAATTTTATTGGGCTTATAAAACTTACAAAGATTTGATAAAACTTACAATAGAATATCTTGAATACCTTTTACATAGTTTAAACTTGCCAAAAAAGATAGATTATGCTGATAAACAAATAGATTTTTCTGATATTTTACAAGTGCCATTTGTAGAAAGTCTAATAACAATTGGCGAGATACCAGCAGACATATGTGGCGACATAGAAAAAATATATAGTTTCTTTGAAGCTAAAAATATACCAATAAAACAAAAACTAAATTTAGGACAACTACAAGGCGAACTTTTTGATATATTTGTAGAGCATAAACTTATAAATCCTACATTTATAGTGGATTATCCTATACAAATAAGCCCATTAGCAAGACGAGATGATGACGACCATAATATAGCACAAAGGTTCGAACTATTCATAGCTGGAAAAGAGATCGCAAATGCTTTTAGTGAGCTAAATGACCCAATTGATCAGCTTGGTAGGTTTGAACAACAAATAGTTGCTAAAGAATCAGGTGATGATGAGGCACATGAGATGGATGAAGATTATATTGATGCTTTGTCATATGGTATGCCACCAACTGCTGGACAGGGTATAGGTATAGATAGATTAGTTATGTTGCTTACAAATAAACAAAGCATAAGAGATGTCATACTTTTTCCTGCTATGAAAACAAAAAATAAGAGCTAAAATGAAATATAAAATAGCCGATATATTTATGTTTTTGGACGATATATCTGCTTTTGAACTACAAGAACAATGGGACAATAGCGGTTTGCTTGTAGGAAACAAAAAAGATACGTTTGATACGATTTGCTTGACTATAGATATCGATGACACACTATTAGACAGCTTACCAAACAACACTTTGGTGATATCGCATCATCCCATGATATTTACACCAATTAGTCGCATCAATTTTGATGACATGGCGACTAAATTTTTGTATAAAATGATAAAAAAAGATATAAAATTGATATCTATGCATACAAATTTTGATAAAACTCATCTAAATAGATATTTTTGCGAAAATATTTTAGGGTTTTGTGGTGAGATGAAAAATGACTATCTTTTTATTTCACAAGTAGATACAAGTTTTGATAAACTTTTAGAAACAATATCACAAAAGATAGATAAAAAATACTTTAACTTTGTTAAAACAAAAGAGAATATAAAAGATATCACAATAATGTGTGGAAGTGGCACATCATTTTTAAATAATATCACAACCGATTGTTTTTTAACAGGAGATGTTAAATATCATAATGCTGTCGAGGCGAAAGCAAAAGATATATCACTTATAGATATTGGTCATTTTGAAAGTGAGAAGCATTTTGGCAGTTTAATTTATAAAAAATTAACAAACTACTTGGAACATAAAGAAATAAAAGTTATAATACCAAAAATACAAAACCCACAGCAGGAGAAAAAATTTGAATAAAGAGTTTGAACATTTGATTGGTTTATCGCAGTTAAACCAAGATATAAGTGAGATAAAACCGCAGATAAGCAACCACGAAAAAGTGCTTAAAAAAAGTGCCAATAAAATTGAAAATATAAAAAATGATATTGAAACAACAAAAGAAAATATAGTAAATACACAGCAAAATGTATCTAAAAATAATACACACTTAAAAGATTTGTCTACGCAACTAAAAGATATAACAAAAAAATCAAAAAAGGCCAAAACTCAAAAAGAAGTTAATGCTGTGCAAATAGAAGAGGATATAGCTAAATCATCAATATCATTCACAAATGATGAAATAACAAGACTTCAAAATATAATCGAACTTAAAAAAAGTCAAAATAAAGAGAAACAAGAAGAGCTTAAAATAGAAAAAAAGCTTTTTGATAAACTATCAAAAAGTATAAAAGGCGAGATAAAAGAGTTAAATACAAAAATAAATGAGATAAAAAAGCAAAAAACAGCATTGGCAAAATATGTAGATAAAAAACTTTTAAATTTTTATGAAAATATACAAAGATGGGCAAAAGAAACTGCCGTTGTGAAGGTTAAAAATAAAGCTTGTTACGGTTGTTTTATGAAAATTAGCAACAAAACATACAACCTGTTAAAATTGGGCAATGACATAAATGTATGCGATAGTTGCGGTAGAATTATTTATATAGAGAAAAATATTGATTAGTTTAAGCTAATCTTGATATACTTTCATGTTTGTTTAGTAGGGAAACAGGTCGCATTTATGTGCTTGTTGATGCAGTGAGATATTTAGATATAGTTTTAAATAGCTCGAGCATTTACGATATCCGAAAGACAAAACTTCAAAAAAGGATAAATATGAATAAAATTATATTTGGTTTGTTGGCAATATCAACTTTGGTTTTCGCTGAAGATGGAACATCGACAATAC
>QMKX01000011.1 GCA_003643835.1 Campylobacterota bacterium | reverse complement strand
TTGTCGTCTATTTTGGCTTTTAGTTTAGTTTTAAATATATCTAACTCTTCGTCCAATTGTGCTTTGAAACCATCGCTTATAGCTTTGTCTAAGTTGCTGTTTATATTTATGCGTGTCTCTTTTGGGTTTTTGATATCTACATAGATACCGCCATTTATATCAAAGTTGTCAATTTTTGCGAGTATCTTACCTACTATCTCATCTGTTTTGGTTTTGGTTTTGGCATATACAAACTTTGTATTGACAAAATTTATTTTCAAAGCGGTGTCTATTTTAGTCCAGTTTTGAACAGTAGTCAGTGAGTTTATAGCTATTTTCGAGTTGTTTAGTTTTAGGTTTTTATCCAACTCAATGCTATCTTTAAATATTCCTGCTACTTTGGTATTTAGCTTGAGTAGCCCATCATAAGTGATAGCTACATCCAAACTCTCAAAACTATCGGAGCTTCCGTTGATATATCCAGACGGATAGCTTCCTAGTTGTTTGGGGTCGCTTGATATATTCAAAATCTTGCTACTATATTTTGAGTTTGCTTTTATAACATTTGCTTCAAATTTTCGCATGGTAATCGTAGGCATATTTGAGAACATCTTGTATCTTATGTATCGTCCTTTTGCTCGAACTACATCGTTTTTGGTGTCATTGGCATCTTGTGGTATGTATGGTTTGACTTTGTCATAATAGTTTTGACCCATAGCACTATATTGTGCTACATAGGGGTCTATATATTGTGCTACAAAATCAAACTTACCGCCAGATTTGGTGCTGTATTTTGACATAATTTTGTCTATATCTTTTTGTGGCAAAGTTTTGATAGATTTGAAATCATCGTTTATAGTTTGTTTGTCATCTTTGTATTTTTGTTTTATAGTCGCTACATCATTTTTGATAGATTTTGTCTTTTGTTTGAGTTGTTTAACTTTTTTGTTTATCTTGTCAATATCCTCTATATTTTTGATATCTTTTGCCATAGTTTCTATAGCTTTGTAGTCTTGTTTTATTTGCGATATATTGTCGTCAAACTTATCTATTTTATCTGTCTTTATGCTTTGCCACGAAGTTTTGATATCATCTAATCTACCTTTGATAGCTTTTGCTTCTTTTATGGAGTTTAAATTTTCTCTATCAAAGATATCTTCGATTTTAGGCAAACTATTTTTGAGTTTATCGGCAAAATCTATATCCTGTGCTGGCTCTTTGATGACAGGCTTATCTACTATAGTTATGTCTTTAAATGCTATATACTCAATATCGAGCTTTTTTCTCAATAAATTTTTGCCGTGTAGGTCAAGAGTGAAGTTTTTGATACTGTTTTTTTGGCTATCTGTTTCAAACTTGATATCCCCAAAAGTGATACGAACATCGGCAAAATTGCTTTTCGCATAGCCTATAGACACACTGCTACCCACTGCTTTGCTTAAGCCATACGAAGCACCCCACCGCACAAGTGGATCGAAAAATAGCACGAAAAATATCGCCAAAACTGCATATATGACAGCTATGACACCCAAACCCCACCATCGCATAAACTTTTGTTTTTGTTTTTTTTCATTTTGTTTTCTGTATGGATTTAGCCATTTTAGATACTTTTTATTTTCAAAGCCCAGCTGCATAAGCTGCCTATACTTTTCAAACAAAAACTTAGACAAAAGATACAAAGGATAAAATAGCACCACCGACACCACTACACTACCCATAGTTATAGTATGATTAAATCCAAACCAAAGTGCTACTGGGTTGTTGTAAAGTGTGGTGAAAAATGAGTTCAAAGCTCCATAGGTGAGTATCTCGTGTCCAACTACTGCAAACACAGGATCAAGCAAAGCTCCCACTGAAGCGAAAAATACCATAAATACCATAAATATACCTATAGGCATATTTATCATAAACACCGCCAAAAATAGCAAAACAGTAGTTAAACTAAAAAATGGCAAAAACCCACCAACTGCACCAAAAGCCAAAGCGAGACTCAACTGGTATGATTTTTCTGCGCTATTTAGTGCATAAAATAGATCAAATAAACTTTTCATAATTTTCCTTTTTGTTATAGCTTTAGGCATATTTAGATATCTTTCTAGTATCAATGTCAGTGCTATTTTTGTGGCGATATATAACCTTTGGTTATCGAGTTTATTATAACATATTTGCCTTAACACAATCTACAATACAATAAAAAGCCAGAATACAGACCTGTCTATCGTCTCCTTTATGACAGAAAATTTTAGTTTTGCAAGATTGCAAGATAGGTTTATAAAAACTTCAAACTTTAGGGCACCTATCACAATAGAGTATTGAGGTGTTTTATACTCTATCTGCCTCTGTTTGCACCTCTTGAGGAGTTTGCTGTGCCTTGAGAGTTGCCTCCGCCTCTTTGACCTCGTGAGCTGATATTACCTCTGCCTCCAAAGTTTTTTTGGTTTCTGTTTTGGTTTCTGCCTTGAGAGTTGCCTCTACCACCTCTTTGTCCGCCACCTCGACCATTTTGTATCGGTTGGGCTTTTATATTTGGGTCTATATCAAACCCATTTTCGTGTATCTTTTTGATAGGTTTTTTTATAAGTTTTTCTATATTTTTAAGATAATCCAACTCATCGACACATACTATACTAATAGCCTCCCCGCTGTTGCCTGCTCGTCCTGTTCGCCCAATCCTATGGACATAATCCTCGCTTATATTTGGTAGTTCATAGTTTACGACATGAGGCAACTGGTCTATATCTATACCTCTAGCTGCTATATCTGTAGCTACAAGCACGGCTATAGTTTTGTCTTTGAAATCAGCCAAAGCTTTAGTCCTGGCAGTTTGTGATTTGTTACCGTGTATGGCAGCTGAATTTATATCATCTCTTATCAACTCTTTTACTAATCTGTTTGCTCCGTGTTTAGTTCGTGTAAATACCAAAACTTGCTGCCAATTTTCTTTTCGTATCAAGTGCGATAGTAGCTCTTGTTTTCTATTTTTGTCCACTGGATATACTACTTGAGATATATTATCAGCAGATTGATTTCTTTTGGCTACCTCTATAAGTGTAGGGTTGTTTAGAAGTTTGTCTGCTAATTTTTTGATCTCATCTGAGAATGTAGCAGAAAACAGCAAGTTTTGTTTGTATGGTGGAAGTATAGCTAATACCTTTTTGATATCGTGTATAAACCCCATATCAAGCATCCTATCAGCTTCGTCCAACACAAAAAACTCTACGCAAGACAAGTCAAGTTTGCCCTGTCCTACAAGGTCAAGAAGTCGTCCTGGAGTGGCTACTAGTATATCTACTCCCTTTTTTATCTTTGTTATCTGTGGGTTTATACCAACTCCACCAAACACCACAGCAGATGTAAACGGTAGATACTTGCTATATGTTGCTATATCTTCGCCTACTTGTGCGGCTAGTTCTCTTGTGGGTGTGAGGACAAGTGAGCGAACTTGGTGCCGCCCTTTTTTGATATCTTTTTTCATCATAAGCTCTAGCATAGGCAGAGAAAATCCAGCGGTCTTACCAGTGCCAGTTTGAGCTCCTGCTAGCACATCCTTGCCCTCCAGCACTAGCGGTATAGCTTTAGCTTGTATGGGTGTAGGCTGTGTGTAGCCTTGCTCTTTCACTGCTTTGAGTATCTTTTCGTGTAAGTTTAAATCGTCAAATGTCATATATGTGTCCTTTTTTTTGTATTATTTTGTTGGTTGCCTAGTTCAAGTTTTAACTACTGATCTACTGGTGAGTATATCGTGTATCATATGCTTGTCCTTTTTGAACAATGGCACAAACAACAGCGCCAATGTTATAACACTAAACATAAATATCAAGTATCGGTTTACTGCTTGAACTATATTTATATTTTGCCCTGTTTTTTTGTCCGCTACTTTTATGTTTATCGGCATGTTGTCTATATAAAAATCTGCCCAGTTTCTTGCCATTGGGACATCTATATCAAACTTTTTTTCTATCTGTTTTAGTATCTCATCTTCATTTAATATAGAGTTGATTCTGCCATCGTTTTGGCTTGATGATAAACACAGATTGCTTTTTTTGAGATATTTACATATTTTTTCTAGTTTGTTTTGTATCTTTTTCATAATAATAAATATTTTTACCTTGTCTTTGTCAATATGTGTAGATATTCGTTGGTATGAGTGGCTTTATGATTTCTGCTTGTCGTCTTGTCTGCCTTAAATCGCTGATACTCTTTTGTCTGTAAGCTATATTTGCCGTATTTTATCATGATATCTTTTATCTCACTTGCTCTCATGAGTCCTTCGTTGTTGTAGCTTAGAAATATATGTTTGAATTTTGCATGCTTTATCAAGTTTTCAAAACTGTTTTTCACCTCACCTTTTTTGCAATAATCGCTCCTATTGTATTCTGGCAAACCTGTCTTGCCTTTTGGTATAAACTCATCATACAAAGCAATAGTGTTTAAAATATGATAGTTTGAGCTATATTGTCTGTGGTTGTATGGTGGGTCAAGATAGAGTATGTCTCCGCTTATTTGTTTTATAAGTTCGTTGCTGTCTGTGTTGTGTGCCTCGTGGGTGTTGTCGTTTGTCTCAAAGGGAGCTCCATATAGCACTAACTCTTTGAGGGCTGATTTTTTGATATGTTTGAGATATGCTCCATATACAGAAGCGGTATTTGCTACTTTGTCGGCACTTTCTAAAAGTGAAGCTAGTAAAAAATAATACAAATTTGGACTAATTTCACCACTTTTTTTCCACTGCTTGATTTTTGTCCTAATTGTATCTATCTTTTTGCCATTTGTATTGCTAAAATACAGACGACCACTACCACTACCACGACAATAGTTTTGATATACAAATCCACTATCTATCAATGGCAAACTGTTTAGCTTGTCTATATATCTGTGCTTGTCTTGTATATTTTTATGGTTTGCTATATAATTTTTGTTTAAAACATAGCTATAATACTCCAAGTCGTTTGCTATGACTTGTCGCACCTCCTTTTTGAAAGTCCGTCCTACTATACCAGTGCCAGCAAATATATCACAAAACACCTTATCAGATAGATCATCACCCACATGAGCTTTGACAACTTCAAGTATCCAAGACGAAAGCTTGAGTTTGGAGCCTATGTAGTTCATTAATAAATAATCTCTTGAAAATTAATATTATTATTGTTTATAGAAAATTCAATATATTTGATATATAAATTATTATTAGCATTAAACATGTTGAAACTATTGATTAAATTAATATAGTCTTGTGTAGCTTTATCAACTATTTTTCTTGATACAATAACTGGTTCTATACTTGATGGTCTATTAGGTATATAATATTGTTGTAGCCAATCGATATATCTTTGAAGTTGAACAATGATTTCAGGATAAGCCTCTGTTGATTTTAATTCTATAGGGATTATTTTTCTATTAATATCATTAATAATGCTAGACAGCAATATATCAATTTTTTGCATTCCAACGCCACAAGAGACTTCATTTCCAATCCATTCTAAACATTCATTATTGAATATTATTTCAATATTTTGCAAAATATATGATTGTAGATGAGTTTCAAATTGCAAACCACAACTATATTTATTAATTAGTCTAGGTAAAATATTAATTTGTTCAACTCTTCTATTATAACTATATGCATTTATATTTGAAACTATTTGTTGAGTACCAATATCAAATGTAAAATTATTTCCCATTAAATCATTTTGATTATTTTTGTTTCTAATTAATTGAAAAAGTCTTTCACTTTCATAAATAGTAATCATCGTATTGCCACGATTGCCTTTTAGTTTTCTATAGATTAAACTCCATAACATCTGATTTGGAGATTGAATATGTCTAATTTTATCTAATGCTTCCCATTCTGTTACACCTTCAGCATATACTTGGCATGGCTGAATTAGAATTCTAAAAGTTAATGATTTATTTAATTGTTGTCTTAAAAATTGAGTGTTATTGTTATTGTCTAAAAATAAAGTTTGAGTAACTTGAAAAATACCATAAAATTTTCCTTCTCTAATTCCTTGTGAAAAATTTTGCTGTAAATAAAAAACTACAAAGTCATTAGCTCTTATCCTGCTACCATCTGCTATCATACCAAGTAATTTATTTTCAGTTGCATAATGCAAAGATGTATTTGAAGAATTATTAAAATCAATTACATCGTTGTTTGCTCCAGTTCCTGCAAACATATATTCTAAATGGTATTGAAATGTAGTGCTATCTACTACAAACACATGTGTTGTTGCCATTAAAACTCCTTTTTAAAAACATGAATATATTCATGTTTAAATATATAATAGTCACTACTCAAAGCCCTATATCTCCATATACCACCACTGCCAAGTTTGCCACGATTGCCCTCTATGTTTTTGACTATCGTGCCTTTTAGCTTGACTTTGAAGTTTCGTTTTATCATATCCATACAATAAAACCCCAGAGGCACGACTTCGCTGTTTTTATACACATCGCCTATGACCACAGCAAAATACCGCCCTTTTTCCAAGTGCTTGAGACTATTTTGGCATATTGTTTTGAATTTTATCATAAATTTATGAATATCACCGATTTGCGACAGGTCGTCTTCGTCTTGTGTAAATTTGACTATATCCATATATGGTGGGTGCATCAACACAAATTGCACTGCTGTGGTGCCAAACTTATCGTTTGCTTTTGATATATTTTCATCTACTTGTAGTTCATCAAGCGAATTACAATGATTTATATAAAAGTTATCCGCATAATCTCCATCGCCCATACTTTCACTCACATAATCCAACATCTGTGGATTTATATCAAACCCTATGTATCTACGATGAAGTTTTTCGCACTCAAAAAGTGTCGTGCCACTTCCCATAAACGGCTCCAATACTACATCGCCCTTTTTTGTGTATCTTTGTAGGAGTTGATACGGCACTTGTGGCACAAAGTTGCCATGATATATATTTTTGTGTTTGCCACTTTTGTCACGAGCGTTTATCATCCACAGGCTATCTGTATTTATATCGCTATCTTTCCAGTGGTTCATATCGATATCGTTGAACTTCATCGCCTATTTATTGCCCCTTTTTTGACCCTTTATCATAAGTCTCAAAGCATTTAGTCGTATAAAGCCTTCGGCATCTTTTTGGTCATATACTTCATCTTCTTCAAAAGTTGAATGCTCTTGGCTATAAAGCGACACATCAGACTGGCGACCCACTACTTGCACAGAGCCTTTGTATAGCTTAAGCTTGACATCACCTTGCACAAACTTTTGTGTCTCATCTATCGCTTTTTGCAGCATCTCTCTCTCACTTGAATACCAAAATCCATTGTATATAAGTTTGGCATATCGTGGCATTAGCTCGTCTTTTAGGTGGGCTTCTTCTCTATCAAGACACAAACTTTCTATAGCCCTGTGGGCTTTAAGCATGATAGTGCCGCCCGGTGTCTCGTAGCAACCTCTAGCTTTCATACCTACATATCGGTTTTCTACTATATCTATACGACCGATACCGTGTTTGTTACCGTATTGGTTCAAGGTTCGTAGCATAACAGTTGGGCACAACTCTTTGCCATTTAGTCTCACTGGGTCGCCGTTTTTATAACCAATAGTTATATATTCTGGTATATCAGGAGCATCTTGGGGGTCAGTAGTCCATAGCCACATACTATTTTCTGGTTCGTTCATAGGGTTTTCAAGGTGTAGTCCCTCATACGATATATGTAGCAAATTTGCATCCATAGAGTATGGACTTACTACTGGCTTGCCACTTTCATTTAGATGTTTTTTGTCTATATCTATATCATGTTTTTTTGCATAATTTAGTAATTTCTCACGGCTATTCAAGTCCCATTCTCTCCATGGAGCTATCACGGTGATATCTGGATTTAGCCCTAAGTATCCAAGCTCAAATCTCACTTGGTCGTTGCCTTTGCCAGTAGCTCCGTGTGATACTGCATCGGCTCCCATTTGTTTGGCAATTTCTATTTGCTTTTTGGCTATAAGTGGTCTAGCTATTGAGGTGCCAAGCAAATACTCACCTTCATATATAGCATTTGCCCTAAACATAGGAAATACATAATCTCGCACAAACTCCTCTTGGATATCTAACACAAATATATTTTCAGGCTTGATACCGCAGCTTAATGCTTTGGCTCGTGCTGGTTCGACCTCATCTCCTTGCCCTAAATCAGCGGTAAATGTGATAACTTCAGCATCATATTCGTCTTGTAGCCACTTTAGTATGACCGATGTATCAAGCCCGCCACTATATGCTAAAACTACTTTTTTGATATTTTTATCCATTTTCTTCCTTTTTAAAATTTTATCTAAATAGACTTAAAGGTGCCTTTAATATTTTTATGATACAATAGTTTATAATACACCAAGGGCAAAATATGAAAGATATCATGGACAAACTCACCAACAACTTAAACGAAACAATATCACAAGCTGTGTCGTTATGCTTACACAACAAGACACAAGAAGTGATGCCTGTACATATATATTGGGCTATGATAAACACTACAAACTCTACACTCAACCAAGCACTCAATAGGCTAAACATAGACACCAAACCAATAGAACTTGAAGCTAAAAGTATGGCCGACAAACTACCAAAAGTCTCTGCCATAAGCAAAGAAGACATAAGAGTATCACAAAATGCAGTACAAAGTTTGGAAAAAGCAGTGGCTCTTATGACAAACATGGGTGATAGCTTTGTAGCGGTTGACACATACATATTAGCTAATATAGATACATCTACATACAAAGAGTTGTTTGACAAATATGTTGATGCCCTTCAACTTAAAAAAACTTTAGAAGATATGCGAGGAGGAGCTAAGATAGACCAAGCCACTAAAGATGAAAATCTTGAAAGCTTAAAAAAGTTTGGCATAAACCTAAACCAAAAAGCGATAGATGGAGAGCTTGACCCGGTCATAGGACGAGATGAACAAATAGACCGTATGATGCAAATACTTGTGAGAAAAACTAAAAATAATCCTATACTTATAGGAGAACCGGGCACAGGCAAAACAGCTATAGCAGAAGCACTTGCAAAAAAAATTGTAGATAAAGATGTGCCAACTTCACTTTTAAACAAAAAGGTCATAACTCTTGATATGAGTGCGTTGATAGCAGGTGCGAAATACAGAGGCGAGTTTGAAGATAGATTAAAATCAGTCATAGATGAAGTCAAAAAAGCTGGAGATATTATTTTATTTATCGATGAGATTCACACTATCATTGGAGCAGGTGCGAGTGAAGGCAGTATGGACGCAGCGAACATACTAAAACCAAGTTTAGCTAGAGGCGAACTACACACTATAGGTGCAACTACCATCAAAGAGTATCGCAAATATTTTGAAAAAGACACAGCGATGCAAAGGCGATTTCAGCCTATACTTGTAAGCGAACCTACTATCAACGAAGCCTTGCAGATACTTCGTGGTATCAAAGACAAATTAGAAACTTTTCACAATATATCTATAAAAGACAGTGCATTAGTCAGTGCCGTGAAGCTATCTCACAGATACATCACTGATAGATTTTTGCCTGACAAAGCTATCGACCTCATAGACGAAGCCTCAGCACAGCTCAAAATTCAAATCCAATCCCAACCAGAAAAACTTAGTCAAACAAGCAGAACTATAAGCACTCTCAAAGTAGAAAAAGAAGCTCTAAAGATGGAGCCAAACGAGACCAATGACAAAAGGATAAAAGCCATAGACAAAGAGCTTGGCGACTTAGACGAACTACACAACTCTCTTTTGGCACAATTTGAAAATGAAAAAACTACATTTGACGATATATCAAAACTTAAAAGCGAGATAGATCGACAAAAAGATTTGTCAACCATAGCCAAACGACAAAGTGAGTTTGAAAAAGCAGCAAAAATAGAATACGGCGAGATACCCAAACTACAAGCAAGTATAGATAAACTTGAAAACAGATGGCAAACCATGCAAGAACACGGAGCTTTGCTTAAAAATTTTGTAGACGATGAGATGATAGCTGGCATAGTTGCAAAATGGACAAATATACCAGTATCAAAAATGTTAAGCACTGAAAAACAAAAAGTTCTTAATATAGTCAATGTGCTCAAAAAAGATGTCGTAGGTCAAAGTGAAGCAGTAGAAGCTATAGGCAAAGTTATAAAAAGAAATAAAGCTGGACTAAGTAGCGCCAACCGACCTGTAGGAAGTTTTCTATTTTTAGGCCCTACAGGTGTAGGCAAAACACAACTTGCTAAAACTCTGGCTAAATTTTTATTTGATACCCCCGAAGCACTTGTGCGATTTGATATGAGTGAGTATATGGAAAAACACTCGGTTAGTCGCCTCATAGGTGCTGCGCCTGGGTATGTTGGCTATGAAGAGGGCGGACAACTAACGGAGGCAGTTAGACGAAAACCATATAGTATAGTGCTATTTGATGAGATAGAAAAAGCCCACAAAGATATATTTAATATCCTTTTGCAAGTATTAGACGATGGACGATTGACTGACAACAAAGGAGTTACAATTGATTTCACAAATAGTATCATCATCCTAACTTCAAACATAGCAAGCGACAAAATCGCCACGATAGAAGACAAGAGTGAACAAAAACAAGAAGTAACCCATGAACTAAAACGGTATTTCAAGCCAGAGTTTCTAAATAGGCTCGATGATATTGTGATATTTGACCAGCTAAATCTTGAAGCTATCACTTTGATAGTAGATATACTTCTTGATGAACTAAAAATTAAGCTTTTAAGCCAAAATATATCTATAGAGATAAGCGGTGATATGAAAAACTACATAGCAAATGCAGGGTTTGATCCTGTGTATGGAGCTAGACCGCTTAAACGGGCTTTATATGACATAATAGAAGATAGGCTAAGCGATGAGATACTCAAAGAGCAGTTAAAAGATGGTGATACTGCTAGTTTTGATATAAAAAATGATAAAATAGAGTTAACCATAAGTTAGATTTGGTATCATACAAAAAAGGATAAATATGAGAGAGATAAAATACAATGATATAGTAAATGTTATCAAAAATATGATAGTCCAGTGTGGAACAGTGTTGCCAAAAGATGCCTACAAAGCTATAAAAGATGCCTATGAAAACGAAAAATCACAAGTTTCAAAAGAGGTGTTAGCACAACTACTTGAAAATGCAGACATAGCAAAAAACGAACAAAGACCGCTTTGTCAAGACACTGGGTTGGCTGTATTTTTTGTCAATATTGGCGATGATGTGAGGGTAGTCGGTGGCAATATAAGAGATGCTATAAACGAAGCTACCGAACAAGGCTACAAGGAAGCATACTTGAGAGCAAGCACTTGTGAGCCATTTAGTAGAGCAAACCTAAAAGACACAATTGGCTATAACTTACCAGCTATTGTGCACTTCGATATAGTCCCTGGTGACAAGCTCGATATCTCATACGCAGCAAAAGGAGGAGGCAGCGAAAATGTATCGAGAGCCAAAGTTTTCCCACCAGCAGCTGGCCGTCAAGGTATCATAAACTATGTCAAAGAGGTCATAAGTGATGGTGGTGGCAACCCTTGTCCGCCACTTACCGTTGGAGTGGGTATCGGTGGCACATTTGAAAAAGCTTGTATCTCGTCAAAGCATGCTTTGTTTCGTGATATAGGTAGCACCAACGAAGATGACGAGATGGCAAAACTAGAACAAGAGATAAAAGATGAGTTAAACAAATTGGGTATCGGAGCTATGGGTATGGGCGGCACACAAACTGTGCTCGCCGTGCATATAGAATCAAACCCTTGTCATATAGCTTCACTGCCAGTGTCAGTCAATGTCCAGTGTCATAGCTCACGACACTCACATATAACTATATAAAGGATAACTCATGAGCAAAACATACAAACTAACTACACCACTAAACGAAAAACAAACAAGAGAGCTAAAAGTAGGCGACATAGTGTTGTTAAGTGGCAAACTTTTTACAGCGAGAGACGCAGCACACAAGAAGCTAACTGACTTGATAGCACAGGGCAAGCAGTTGCCATTTGATATCAAAGGTAGTGTGATATATTTTGTAGGTCCAACCCCTGCTAAACCCGGCGAACCAATAGGAAGTGCAGGTCCAACTACAAGTTATCGTATGGATAGTTATAGTCCCACCATGATAGCAAATGGTAGTCTTGGTATGATAGGCAAAGGCAAACGAAACCAAGCAGTAAAAGACGCATGCAAAAAGTATGGAGCAATATATTTTGGTGCTACAGGTGGAGCTGGAGCATTGCTGGGCAAGAAAATTAAAAGCTCCAAAATCATAGCATATCCTGAGTTAGGACCTGAAGCAGTGCGAGAGATAGAAGTAGAGGATTTTCCAGTAACCGTGATAAACGACTCATATGGAGATGATTTGTATCAAATAGGCAGAGAGCAATATGAAGTATTTGAATAAATGGTATATCTTTAATTTATTTTATTTTGATACAATGTTATAGTTTTATTAAAGGAATATTATGGGAAAATTTGTAAACAACAACAAAGAGTTTTTTGAGTTTTGTGAAAAAAAAGAAGTAGAGTTCGTAGACTTTAGATTTACGGATATCAAAGGTGCTTGGCATCATATAAGCTATAGATATAAAGCGGTAAATGAAGAGTTGTTTGAAAATGGTATGCCATTTGATGGTAGCAGCATAGAAGCATGGCAACCAATAAATCAATCAGATATGATATTAAAACCAGATGTCCAAAGTGCTTTTTTGGATCCATTTACAGCAGATATGACAATCATAGTCATATGTAGTGTGTATGATATATACAAAAACGAAATGTATGCAAAATGCCCTCGTAGCATAGCTGCAAAATCGTTAGAGTATTTAGCACAAGCAAATGTAGGAGATGTGGCATATTTTGGTCCTGAAAATGAGTTTTTTATATTTGAAAATGTCAAGATAAAAGATAGACCAAACGAATCATTCTATTTTGTAGATACAGAAGATGGCGGCTGGAACAAAAAAGCAGATATAGAAGGGGGTAATATGTCTCACATAGCTGGCACCAAAGGTGGGTATTTTCCAGTAGCTCCTGTAGACAAAGCTGTGGATTTGAGAGCAGAGATTATGCTGGTGCTTGAAGAGGTGGGATTAACTGTCATGTTAGGTCACCACGAAGTAGCACAAGGACAACACGAGATAGGCATAGTATATGATACGCTCGTTGAAGCTGCTGACAATGTTCAAAAGCTCAAATATGTAGTCAAGATGGTAGCACACCTAAACGGCAAAACTGCTACATTTATACCAAAACCAATTCACGGCGACAATGGCAATGGAATGCATGTGCATCAAAGCATATGGAAAGATGGCAAAAATACATTTTATAAAAAAGGCGAATATGGCAACTTGTCAGATGAAGCAAGGTGGTATGCTGGTGGCGTATTTAAGCATGCATTTGCGGTATCTGCATTTACCAATGCCTCTACAAACTCATACAAAAGGTTGGTTCCTGGCTTTGAGGCACCGAGCATATTGACCTACTCAGCACAAAACCGTTCAGCTGCTTGTAGGGTTCCGTGGGGAGCTGGAGAAGCAGCGACACGACTTGAGATGAGATTTCCAGATAGCACTGCAAATCCTTACTTAGGTTTTGCTGCTATGATGATGGCTGGAATTGATGGTATCAAAAACAAAATAGAGCCAGTTGGCCCTATGGATGAAGATCTGTTTGAGCTATCTTTAGATGAAATTAGAGAGAAACATATTCCACAGATGCCAAACACTCTAAGAATGGCCGTAGAGGGTTTGATAAAAGACAATGACTTTTTAAAACCTGTATTTACACAAGATATGATAAACACATACCAACACTATCAATACGAAAGACAAATATGGCCTTATGAGGCACGACCAACCGCTTTTGAGTTTAAAACTACATACTCTTGTTAGGATAATATGTTAAGGTTTGCACCTAGTCCAACTGGCGATATGCATATAGGCAACCTAAGAGTTGCCTTGCTTAACTATATATTATCAAAACAGACAAGCAAACAGCTTTTAGTTCGTATTGAAGATACTGACAAAGACAGAAATATCAAAGACAAAGACAAACAAATCGTGCAAATACTTGACCTTTTTTCTATAAAATTTAGCTCTATCTCATACCAAAGCGACAATCAAAAGTTTCACACCAAGATGGCTTTGGATTTATTGCTTGACAAAAAGGCATTTAACTGTTTTTGTAGTAGTGAGGTTATAGAACAAGACAGACAAAAAGCCAAACAAGAAAAAAGACCATATAGATATGGCGACTTTTGTCTAAATATAAGCGACGAAACTAAACTTCAATGCAATGCCCCTTTTGTAGTTCGTATCAAAAGAGCTACAAAACCTATAAAATTTCAAGATAAAATAAAAGGTGAGTTTAGTTTTGAACCATTTGATATAGATAGTTTTATAATTTTAAGGCAAGACAAAACTCCTACATATAATTTTGCTTGTGCTATAGATGATATGATAGCAGATATTAGTCATATAATTCGCGGTGAAGATCACTTATCAAACACACCAAAACAAATACACATACGAAATATGTTAGGATACGACAAAGTTATAAATTATACTCACTTGCCTATGATACTTGACATAAATACAGGCAAAAAGATGTCAAAAAGAGATGAAACATCTTCAGTGCAAAATCTTTTAAAGCTTGGATTTTTGCCTGTATCTATAGCAAACTATTTGGTGCTTTTAGGATACAATCCTCCAAAAGAGATATTTACGATAAAAGAAGCCATAAACTGGTTTGACATATCAAAAATATCAAAAGCCCCAGCAAAATTTGATATAAAAAAGTTAGAATATATCAACAACCGTCACATAAAAGATATTGACGATATGAGACTATCTAAAATAATTGGATATGCCGATGAAGATATAGGCAAGTTAGCGAAACTTTATCTTGAAGAGTGCGATACAACCTTGCAAATAAAATCAAAGATCAATACTATATTTGCATCAAACAAAAAAGAAAAAAAACTTGGTCAAAATCTCATTGTAGTGCAACAAGCTATAAACGAAGCACCCTATTTCGAAAGTTTTGTTGAGTTTAAAACAGATATTCAAAACAAAACACAACTAAAAGGCAAAGAGTTTTTTAGTTGTGTTAGATTTGCATTGACAGGGGCATCAAGTGGCCCAAACTTAAGTGAGATATACCCACTTATTAAAAATTATTTAGGAGATATTATATGATGAGTGCTTTTTTTAGTAGTGTTTTTGTGATTGTTTTAGGAGTTATCACTTTATATAAATGGGTGATAATAATATCTGCTTTGCTTTCTTGGGTGAGGCCTGATCCTTTTAATCCAATAGTTCAGCTACTCGATAGATTAACCACGCCAGCTTATGTATTGGTAAGACGAATTGTGCCAACCGTATTTGGCGGCATTGATTTGGCGCCAGTTATCGTGATATTTGTATTGATATTTCTTGAGACATTTTTAAGCAAACTGTTTATGGGTATTTGATATTTTATAGTGTCTTTTAGAGGTGACCTTAAATATTTACAAAAAATATTTTATATTCTGATATACGCAGCCTCAAGTGGCTGTGTATATCTTCTATATACTATCTATTATACTATTAAGTGTAGCAGATGGTCGCATAGCTTTTTGGGCTTTTTGATCATCGGGGTGATAATACCCACCAATATCCTGTGCTTTGCCTTCAACCGATAGAAGCTCGTGCATGATTTTACTTTCGTTTTTGCTCAAGGCTTTGGCTACTGGAGCGAACTTTGAAGCAAGCTCACTGTTGTCGCTTTTTGCTAGAGCATCTGCCCAATACAATGCTACAAAAAAGTGTGAGGCTTTGTTGTCTGGTTCGCCACATTTACGGCTGGGTTCTTTGTTGTTATCAAGGTAGCCACTGTTTGCTATGTCCAAAGCTTTGGTCAGTGCTGAGAGTTTGGCATCTTTGTTTTTGTTGCCTATCATTCTTAAAGATTCTGCAAGGGCAAGAAACTCACCCAAACTATCCCATCGTAGGTGTCCTTCTTTTAAAAACTGGTCTACATGCTTAGGAGCAGAACCTCCAGCACCTGTCTCAAACAGCCCGCCACCAGCGATGAGTGGCACTATTGATAACATCTTTGCACTAGTTCCTAACTCAAGTATAGGATACATATCGGTCAGATGGTCTCTCAACACATTGCCTGTGACCGAGATAGTATTTTTGCCTTCTCTCACTCTGGCATTGGTGTATTTTGTTGCTTTTGCTACATCCATAATAGGCATATCAAGCCCACTTGTGTCGTGATTTTTGATGTATTTTTGAACTTTTTTTATCATATTGGCATCATGTGCTCTGTCTTTGTCTAGCCAAAACACAGCTGGAGTTCCAGTCAATCGCGCTCTCTCAACTGCCAGCCGCACCCAGTCTTGTATGGGGATATCTTTGACACGGCTCATTCTCCATATATCTCCAGCTTCTACTTTATGGCTCATAAGAACCTTGCCATTTTGTTTGACTTCCACTGTTCCAGCTTCACTTATCTCAAATGTAGTTGGGTGGCTTCCATACTCTTCTGCTTTTTGTGCCATCAGTCCTACATTTGCTACGTTGCCCATAGTTGTCACATTGTATTGCCCATTTGCTACACAGTCATCTACCATAGCTTTGTGAAACACAGCGTATGAGCTATCTGGTATGACACATACCACATCTTCTGCCTTGTCGTCTTTGTTCCACATTTTACATCCTGTTTTGACAGCTGCTGGCATAGAAGCATCTATGATGACATCGTTTGATGCATGTAAGTTGGTGATACCTTTGCTACTATCAACCATAGCTATGCGTGGCTGCGTAACATATGTAGCTTCTATAGCTTTGATTATCTCATCTTTTTTGTCGCTATTTTCAAGCTTTTTGTATAAGTCGCCAAGCCCCATATTTGAGTTGTAGCCAAGAGCATCAAACTCACCTTGATATTTAGCAAACACATCTTTGAAAAACACCTCAGTAGCATGACCAAACATGATAGGATCACTAACTTTCATCATGGTAGCTTTTAAGTGAAGCGACCATAAAGTGTCTGTATTTTTCGCACTATCTATAGTCTCCTGATAAAACTTTCTCAAAGCAGATGCCGACATAAATGTGCCATCTATTATCTCTTTGTCTTGTGTATCGTCAAGCTCTTTTAGGCATTTGCCATTTAGCTCTATAGTTATATTTGAGTTATTGTCCAGCACCACTGACTGCTCGTTTGAGAAAAAATCGCCACTTTTCATATGCTCTACTCTTGAGTTTGAGTTTTCACTCATGGCGCTTAATCTATGTGGATTGTTTTGAGCAAACTTTTTGACAGCATCGGCTGCACGGCGATCGCTGTTACCCTCTCGTAGCACTGGATTTACAGCACTACCCAAACATACTGCATATGCTTTTTGTATTTTCTTTTCGTCATTATTTTGTGGGTCTTCTGGGTAGGCAGGTATATCAAAGCCGTGGCTTTGAAGCTCTGTGATACAATCTATCAGCTGTCCAACCGATGCCGATACATTTGGAAGTTTGATTATGTTGCCATCTTCTTGCAACACAACTTTTCCAAGTTTTGCCAACTCATCGTCTGCTTTTCCTTGTGAACTTAAAACTCTAGCGGCAAGTGAAATATCACTTACAACTACCTCAACTCCAGCAGCCTTTGTGAAAGCATTTACTATTGGAAGTAAAGAATAAGTTGCTAACGCAGGCGCCTCGTCTATTTTAGACCATATTATTTTTGACATAAAAATCCTTTTTTTAAAGTTAGACATTGTATCATATGAACCTTAAGTTATTTGAAAAAATACCTTATAGAAGCGAAACCTTTGAGTTTTATTTTTTTTATTTTGTATATTTGTCTTTTTGAAACTATGCCACCCAATGCGATTATAGGTATGTCGTATATCTTTGTAGCTCTTTTCAACGCAAACAATCCTTGTGGCTGACCTTTGCTTGGTGTTTTAAATATCGGTGAATATGTGGCTATATCAGCTTTTTGTCTCAAAGCTACTTTTACATCTTTTAAACTATGGCAACTTATAGCTACTTTTAAGCCAAGTTTTTTTGCATATTTTATATCGTTGAATTGATTTGAATTTAGATGAACTCCATGGTATTTGTATTTTTTTGCTAAAATTATATTGTTGTTTATAAATATTTTGTTTATATTTTGTTTTTTTGATATATCATAAAATATTTTAGCATATTTTTCAAAATCATTGGAACTTTTATCTCTAAAACACGCTATATCTGGTTTGTGCAGTTTGAAGCTATTTTGTATTGTTTGTCTAAATTGTTTTTCATTTTGATAATACTTAGTATCTGTTATAAGATATTTTATCATACCATTATCACCTTTAAAACTATTTATTACCTACTCATTTATGCAATTTTTGTTTAAGTAGTTTATTTACTACTTGTGGATTTGCCGTACCACCACTATGTTTCATAACTTGTCCAACAAAAAATCCAAAAAGCTTATCTTTGCCACTTTGATATTGTTGGACTTTCTCTTGGTTGTTTTGAACTATTTCGTCTATAAGTTTCAATATCGCAGTATCATCACTTAGTTGCTTCAAGCCTAATTTATCTATAACTAACTCAACTTTTTCATCGTGTTTCATAAGATGATCGAGCACTTGTTTGCCTGCTTTTCCGCTTATTGTGCTACTAGTTATCGCTGATACTAAGTTTGCGAGCTTGTCGGCCTTTACTGGTGAGTTGGCTATATCTACACCTTCACTTAACCTGCCTAAAAGCTCAACACACAACCACGATACTGATGTTTTGGCATCTGCTTTATTTTCTATCATCTCTTCAAAATAGTATGCGATATTTTTGTCCGATACTAACTGTTTGGCATCTTCTATTTTGATTTTGTAGTCATTGGTATATCGTTTGATTTTTTCGTCTGGTAGTTCTGGTATTGTTTTATACTTTTCTATCATATCATCTGACACAATCAGTGGCAATAAATCAGGGTCAGGAAAATAGCGATAATCAGCAGCATCTTCTTTGCCTCGCATACTTTTTGTTTCGTTTGTATTGACATCAAACAATCTTGTCTCTTGGACGACCTCCTCGTCATACACTCCACCCATCCAAGCTTCTATTTGACGATTTGTTTCGTATTTGATAGCTTTTTCTATAAACTTGAAACTGTTCATATTTTTTATTTCACTTCTTGTGTACAATTTTTTGTCACCTTTTGGTCGTATCGATATATTGACATCACAACGAAAACTGCCCTCTTGCATAGATGCATCGCTTATATCGATATATCGCACGATGTTATGCAGTTTCTTTAAATACGCTATAGCTTCATAACTATTTGACATATCTGGATGACTAACTATCTCAAGAAGTGGTGTGCCGGCTCTATTTAGATCTACTTTACTTATGGCTCCATCGTGGATATTTTTGCCTGCATCGTTTTCAAGATGAGCTCTATGTATACCTATAGTTTTTGTTTCTCCGTTTTCAAGCTGTATATCAAGCTTGCCCTCACCAACTATCGGCACTTCAAATTGTGATATTTGATATCCTGCAGGAAGATCTGGGTAGAAGTAATTTTTCCTGTTAAATATAGATTTTTTGTTTATCGTAGCACCAATAGCAGTTGACAATGCTATACTTTTGTGCACAGCTTTTTTATTTATAGTTGGCAAAGCTCCTGGAAGTCCTATACAAGTAGGACATATATTTGTATTTGGTTTTGCACCGAAGCTTGTAGCACATCTGCACCATAGTTTTGTTTTTGTGTTTAGTTGAGCATGCACCTCTAAACCTATCACTACTTCAAATGCATCCATATATTATCTGACAATCTCTATGTTGCTTATCATTCTTAGTTTATAAAAATACTCTTTTAAGAATTTTGTCTCTTTCTCTTTCATAACCACTTCAAATATTCTTTTTTTAACTTGCTCAAAAGGATACACCTGTATAGAGCCGCCTTTGGAAAATTTTTGTATGTTGTTACGATAATACACTTCAAGCTCTTCATCATCTGGCGGGACTAAGTTTTGTTTTGATATGTTTTGCACCAACTTGTATCTTTTTATCTCCATCTTTATACCTTCGATAAACTTATCATAACTTTGGCGTTTTTTAACCTCTTGTTTAAACTCACCTACACTCATACCATTTCTTTTCGATAACTTATAGACATAATCATCTACCTCACCATCAAGCAAAGCTATCTCTTGGCTTTTTAATTGCTCTTCAAACAATGTCTCATCTATTAGAAGTTTTATGGCATTTTGTTTGTCTATATTCAAGCTTCGCATTTTGTTGTTTATATCCGACAAAGTTATAATATAGTCACCATTTATACGAATAGCTACACCATCAACAAGTCCAGCGAAACCAAAAATAGGCAACAATAAACAAAACAATATCTTAAATCTATTCATAACGTATTTTATCATAATTTTATAAAATTAACTACGACCTACTAAAATCATCGTCATATCTTATGATATCATCTTCACCAGTATAGCTACCTACTTGAACTTCTGTTATGATCAAGTCATTTTTTGTATCATTGGCCAACCTGTGTTTGTCGCCTGCTTGTATATAAGTAGATTGGTTTTGTTGTAGTTTAAATATCTTGTCGTTTATTGTGATAGTTGCCACTCCTTTGACTACAATCCAGTGTTCGTTTCTATATTTATGTGACTGAAGCGACAATCTTTTGTTTGATTTGACAATAATATTTTTTATCTTATAGCCACTTTTCTCTTGAAGCACAGTATAACTACCCCAAGGTCTGAAGCCAGTTAGGTGGATTTTGGTCAAGGTTTCATTTGTTGATTTTAATTTATTTACAATTTGTTTAACTTTTTGCGAGCTACCTTTTTTGCACAAAAGCAAAGCATCGTCAGTGTCCACCACTATTGTATCTTTTATATTTATAGTTTTTACAACTTTATTTGACAATATAAGATTATTGTTTTTGTCATTTTTTATCTCATTTGACAAAGCATCAAAACTTCCTATGTCGTTCCATTTTATATCGCTTGGTATCATCTTGACTATATTGCTTTTTTCCATCACAGCATAATCAATACTATTTGTTGGTATATTTAACATATCGTTTATATCTATTTTGATTGTGTTGTTAGTTTGTTTGCTATTTGATATAGCTTTTTTAGACATAGTGTATATATCTGCTTCATATAGTTTCAATTGTTGCAAAAACACGCCAGCTTTAAACATAAACATACCACTATTATAATAATACCCACCAATCTCTATATATCTTTTTGCTGTTTTTTTGTCTGGTTTCTCTACAAAACTAATCACTTCGTTTTTATTAGCTTGTATATAACCATAACCAGTTTCTGGAGAGGTTGGCTCAATACCAAATGTCACTAAAAAATCATCTTGTGCGAACTTCTTTGCTTGGTGTATCACTTTTTTATAATTTTTTTCATCTTTTATCAGGTGATCGCTTGGTGTAATGAGCACTATAGTTTCTTCATCCAAACTCATACAAGCCAACGCTATAGCACCAGCTGTATCTCTGCCTATAGGCTCGAGCAAAAACTTCAACTTATTTTTTGTTATTTTTTTTATATTTGCTATTTTATCTTTGACTACAAAATATTGCTCTTGGTTTGACACGACTAAAATATCATCGCAAATATCTTTATTTCTAGTCATAGTTAATTCAAACAGCGATTTGTTTTCTATAAGTGGCACGAACTGCTTTGGCATAAGTGTTCTACTTATAGGCCACAATCTCGTGCCACTTCCACCACACAAAATTATATTTGTCATATTTACTCCATAGTCTTAATTGTAGCGCTATCGCCTTTGTCTCTTTTGATATAGTTTATCAAAAAATCACCCTTGTTGCGTCCTTTTGCGAAGCTACTGTTGTGCAAAATTGATTCTATAGGGTATGGGCGAGTGAGCCATCTGGCATCTTTATTTGACATATTTTCATACTCAATACGATACAAGGCACTATACAACATAGTTCGTCCAAGCCCATGATAACAGTGTATCAACACAGGATAATTTGATTTGTCATCCATCACTTCATAAAACTCTTTTAAGTTTTCTTTTGTTGGAGTTTGTGGTGATTTGATATTGATATACCGGGTTCCATCTATAGCATCTATCGCTTTTTTTTCTGCTTCTCTATTTGTCTTTTGGTTTTGTGTGTCTCTTAGGTCTATTACCGTTTTTATATTATACTTATCTATATAACTACCAATATCATCTGCGTCTATCGCTCTGGATTTATAAACTTTATTTGGGCTTATGGTGCCAAAATTGTTGTTTATATGCATATTCCAGCCATCATATCCAAGCAACAACACAACTACGACAGCTACACTATACGATAATTTTTTTATCATTTGTGGCTCTTTTTGTGAAGTATATCTTCTCTTTTTGTGTGTATCCATTTGCCATTTTTTTTGTCAATATATTGAAAATACTCATTTGTAAGATTGCCTTGTATACACACTTTTTTGTATATCTTTTTATTTACCTTTTTTTTGCCAATTGCTTCGACTATAGTTGCTGGTCCCGTTAGACTATAAACTGTAAGCTTATCTTTTTTGCCATTTGTGGCATCTTGGATATTTTTCACAGCTATACTTATAGCTTTTTTTAATATGACGCTATTTGGCTTGGAAGCTAAAAAATAGTTTGTATAAGTATCGCGTCTTGGCACTACAAACAACTCTTGCGTTTTTTCATCTCCAATTATTTTAGATAAAGGCCATACAAAATGTCCATCCATATCGAGATACACCCCACCAACAACATCGAGCACAACCATGCGCCAAAAATCAGCTTTGCTTGCTCCGTCTTGAAGCATTTTATATGCTTGTGTTGTTTTATCGTCACAATGTTTAGTTATAAACAAAAGACAATCTTCATTTGAAAAATATCTATACTTATAACCCAAACTGAAAACTCTATTTAAACAATAGTTTAAATAGACAGGCAAGCTAACCATGTTTGAGTAGTTTGTTTGCCAAAGTATTTTTGGTATTGTTGTATTTTTATCGTTTGCTATCAAAGGGGGTTTTTGTTTTGGTATTTTAAACCTATGTTTTGGCAATACAAGATGATATATATAACCGATTAACTTGACTAAAGCTCCTACAATTCTAAGTAGCCTATTTGATACTATTTCTATATTTTATCCTTTAAATCTTTATAGATATTTTTTGTCTATTTTCATAATACACTGCTTTGGTATAACCAACATCTTTAGCTAACTTCAAGCATATATCGTATCCACTATTTATATGCTCTACATTGTGTGCATCGCTACCAAATGTGATAGGTATATCCATATCAAAACATAGCTGTAGTAGCTCTGTGCTTGGGTATTGTTCACCTATTGGTTTTCTTAGTCCTGCGCTATTTATCTCTACGCTCATACCAGATAATTTTATCTGTTTTATAGCTTTTTGTGCTAAACTTTTTGGATCTTTTGTAGGCATAAATCCAAATATCTTGATAAGATCCAAGTGTCCAACTATATCAAATAGTTTAGATTTTGCCATAAGTTCAACTGCATCAAAATAGTTTTGCCAAATTGTATCAATATCTTTATCTTCATACTGGCCTATGAAATCAGGATTATCAAAACCCCAAAACTTTGGATTAAACAGCGAATACTTTTCGCTTGACAAAGGTATAAAATGCACCGAACCTATAAGATAATCAACTTTTGTGTTCAAAATCTCATCATAAATATAATCGCCAGTTAAATAATCAACCTCAAAGCCAGTTAAAATTTTGATACTATTTTTATACTTTTGTTTCAATTTTTTTATGTCTTTTATATACTCATCTATATCGCTCAAAGGCATTCTGTTGTGTGGGTCTATGTTTTGTTTTATTGGTGCGTGGCAACTAAAACCATATATATCTATACCGCTGCTTATAGCTTTTTTGATATACTGCCCCATATCACCTGTAGCATGGTTACATCTGTTTGTGTGGTTGTGAATATCTATTATCATGAGTGTATTGTATCAAATTTATCTTAAGGTTAGTTTATTTAAATTAACAACAACACAATCTAAATATAACACCTCTAAAATTTTTCTACGATAAACTTGCTATTTGTTTACATATCTTGCAAGCTCTAAAGCCGTTTTTTATAGCTTTGTCTTTGGTATCATAAAATATCACATTTTTTTCTAAAGGCTTTTTTGCTTTACAAGATGGCAAACAGAATATACCAGTAGTTTTGACAGCTGTATAAAACACTCCATCATATTTCGTATCTCTACATCCTATAAATTTATATTTTTCTTCGTCTGTCATAATCAACTCGCAAATAAATTGTTTTCTAACTTTAATAATCTTTTTTTCAAAGGCAAGCCACCAGCATAACCAGTAAGCTCACCATTTGTCCCTATGATACGATGACACGGCACGATGATACCTATACTGTTTGCTCCGTTTGCATTTGCCACAGCTCGCACTGCTTTTTCACAGCCTATATCTTTCGCTAATTTTAAGTATGTAGATGTAGCACCATAAGGCACCTTTTGTAATGCACTCCAAACTTTTTTTTGGAAATCAGTCCCAGCTGTGATGATAGGAATATCAAAATCTTTTCTTGTTTTATCAAAATACTCAGCGAGTTGTTTTCTTGTTTGCTTCAATACTTCGTCATCTTTTTCTATAAGTTGGGCATCAAAGCTATTTTTGAGCCTGTTGTCTATTGTTGTTCTCATTTTTCTGTATTTATAATCAAGCATACAAAGTTTGCCATCAAATGAACCTAATATAAACTCGGCAAATTTTGTCTTGAAAAATTGGATATGGATATAGTTTTGACCCATCAAAATATACTTTCAAAAGAGTTATCTTTTCTAACTGTTTTGATTATATTTTCAAAATACTTCACCAAGCCATTATAGACAAAAGGTCCACGGCTTGCTCTTTTTATGCCTGCTTTTTGCAAAATATCAAACGAAGCCAAACCCGGCATCGCCATGACATTTATAGGCAAAGTGGTAGCTTTAGCGACCTCTTTTATATCTTCTATATCTACAATACAAGGCACAAAAATGCCATCTGCATAAGGCTCGTAGGATTTGATTCTTTTTATTGTATCTTGCAAGGGGTTGTCTAATCCCATGATAAAATTATCAGTTCTCGCATTTATAAACATATCTATATTTTTCTCTTTTAGACCTATTTTTATATCTTCTAATAATTTGGCAAATTTTTCTTTTGGTTCTATCTCTCGCTTACTATTTTGCACAACAGAATCTTCTATATTGATACCAACTACACCAATATCGTGAAGTGCTATGATATTTTTTATTATTTGCTTGACATCTCTACTGTATCCCGCTTCTATATCTACACTAAGTGGCACATTTATTTTAGATATAATTTGTTTGCAAATTTGAAACAACTCATCAAAACTCATCTGCTCACCATCTTCATAACCCAACGAACTAGCGATAGCCGCACTTGAAGTCCCCAATGCTTTGTAGCCATTTCTTTGCAATATCAAAGCACTATTTATATCCCATACATTTCCAATATGCAGTATCTGGTTATCTTGGTTTAATTTTCTAAACTCATCTATTTTCATATTTTCTCCTATTTTTTAAATTGTATAATTATAACAGATTTTAAAATTTATTTCATTCACTTAGATTCATTTTTTAAGCTTGCTGAGTGTTTGTGGAGCAACTCCCAGAAATGCAGCTATTTGGTATGCTTTTACTTTTGAAAAAATATCTGGATACTCTACAAGCAACCTTTCGTATCTTTGGTTTGCATTTTCACTCATAAGCGATATAACTCTTTTGTAAGTTGAGCTAAAATATGTATCGTGAAGCCATATTCTCGCTAGATATTCCCACTTTTTGTCTGCTATATTTAAAAAATCATCCATATCTTTTAGGCTAATTACATAAAAAACACTATCTTCTAAAGCTTCAAAATATAACATAGAACCATCGTTTTCATAATAACTCACACTATCATCCATAAAATTATTGAGTCCATACTTGCTTTTACCTCTAAAATATATTTGCCAAGTGAAATCTTTGCCATTTAAATCTATAAAATAAGATCGTGCCAATCCACTTTTGACAAAATAAAAATCTTTGAAAATATCTCCAGCATTTGAGATGGTGCCACCCTTTTTTATGGCAACTTTTCTAAATTTTGAAGTTAATTCTTGCCACTCGTTATTTTCTATATTTATATGCTGGGTTATTAGTTTTTTAAAATATCTCATTTTACTATTTCAAGCTTATTTGTTTTCATAAAATACTATCATATTTTTAGAGATTTTTTATATTTTATCTTGCCATTTTGGTTCAAATTTTACTCTTGTGCCATCATCTGTAGAATACTGCTCAAGTGAATTTTCTTTGGATTGTATCACAATATATACCATAGTTTTGTCAGATGAATTGCGTATGCCTCGTATGCCATTTGGTGCTACTCTTACCACACTACCCTCTTTTACATCAAAAACCTTGCCATCTACTTGAAAAAATCCAAAACCTTTCAGCACTATATATGTTTCTTCATTTTGTTTATGAGTGTGAAAATATGGTTGTTCTGTTTTAGGTGGTAGTGAATTAAATGATATCTCTGTGCTCGTAGAGTTTGTGGCATCTTTTAGATACACTTTTCCTTCTATATTTTGTTTGGTCACTTTATGAGTTAAAGAATACTCCATCAAGTCATCTATATATCCTAAATCTACGGCTGTTGTATTAGTATCTTTTATTATTTGTTTTATTTGTTTCATACTATCTCCATTTTTGTTTGTATTGTATCTACAAAACTTTATATAAAACAAAATTATATTATAATCAAACTTAAAGGTAGCTTTATAGTTTGTTTATTTTTAATTATCTGCTCTGTGTGTTTTTATAATTTTATTGGTTTTGGAGCCATCATTTAGTCCTCGTAGTTGGTTGAAATGGCTGAAATGGAGGAGCTACTCGGAGTCGAACCGAGGATCAAGGATTTGCAATCCAATGCATTAGCCACTTTGCTATAGCTCCAATTTTGACAATTTTATCCAAACAATCTTAAGAGCACCTATAAAAATCATTTTAAATAATTTTTTTATTGTTTTTATAAGTTTGTTTAGATACAATACCTTACTTTTTTTAAGAAACAACAAATTTGTCTTAAAATTAGGTAGTATTAAGATACCTATCTTGAGAAGCTTCAGCGATGCTTTTGTGACTTTCACAGCAATCGTTACAAACCAAATTTAAGGAAAAATATGCCTACAATCAATCAATTGATAAGAAAAGAGCGAAAAAAAGTTGTGAAAAAATCACAATCTCGTGCTTTGCAATCATGCCCACAACGAAGAGGAGTGTGCACAAGAGTTTATACAACAACTCCAAAAAAACCAAACTCAGCTTTGAGAAAAGTTGCTAAAGTGAGACTAACTACTGGTTATGAGGTCATCTCATACATAGGTGGCGAAGGACACAACCTACAAGAGCATAGTATAGTGCTGGTTCGTGGTGGGCGAGTAAAGGATCTACCCGGCGTGAAGTATCATATAGTTCGAGGCGCACTTGATACTGCCGGCGTAGCAAACAGAACAGTAGCACGAAGTAAATACGGCACCAAAAAACCAAAGAAATAAGGAGACAACATGAGAAGAAGAAAAGCTCCGACAAGAGAAGTGATGCCAGACCCTATATATGGTAGCAAAATTGTGACAAAATTTATAAATGCAGTTATGCTTGATGGCAAAAAGAGTATAGCCCAAAAGATTATGTATGGTGCTATTGTAAATCTCGACAACAGAGGTGAAGAAAAAGGCATAGAGCTATTTGAAAAAGCGATAGACAATATCAAGCCACTACTAGAGGTCAAAAGCCGTAGAGTTGGAGGGGCAACTTATCAAGTGCCTGTAGAAGTTCGAGACCAGAGACGACAGACTTTAGCTTTGCGATGGCTTATAGATTCGTCAAGAAAACGAAACGAAAGAACGATGGATGAAAGACTTGCAAATGAACTTTTCGAAGCAGCAAACGAAAGAGGCAATGCTTTCAAGAAAAAAGAGGACATACACAAAATGGCCGAAGCAAACAAAGCATTTGCTCATTATAGATGGTAGGGGTTTAAGATGGCAAGAAAAACACCACTAAATAGACTAAGAAATATAGGAATAGCAGCACACATAGACGCAGGAAAAACCACCACAACCGAAAGAATACTGTATTATACAGGGGTGGAACATAAAATAGGCGAAGTTCACGATGGAGCTGCTACTATGGACTGGATGGAGCAAGAACAAGAAAGAGGTATCACAATCACAAGTGCTGCTACTACTTGCCATTGGGAGCATCCAAAAACAAACGATGACCTTATGATAAATATCATAGATACTCCAGGGCATGTTGATTTTACTATTGAAGTAGAACGAAGTATGAGGGTGCTCGATGGTGCAGTAGCAGTGTTTTGTTCGGTAGGTGGTGTTCAACCACAAAGCGAAACAGTGTGGCGACAAGCAAATAAATATAGAGTTCCTCGTATCATATTTGTAAATAAAATGGACAGAACAGGAGCTGATTTTTATATGGTTGAATCTCAAGTAAATGAGAGACTCAAATCAAACGCTGTGCCAATTCAACTACCAATAGGAGCAGAAGAAAATTTCACCGGTATAGTTGATTTGGTTCAAATGAAAGCTATAGTGTGGGATCAAGATGCAGCTATGGGTTCAAACTATCATGTAGAAGATATACCTGCAAATATGCTTGACAAAGCAAAAGAGTATAGAGAAAGGATGGTAGAGGCAGCTGCCGAAGCCGACGATGAGTTGATGGAAAAGTTTTTTGAAGATGGGGATTTGAGTGAAGATGATATCATAAAAGGTATCAAAAAAGGCTGCTTGAGTATGTCTATCACCCCTATGACTTGTGGAACTGCTTTTAAAAACAAAGGGGTACAAACTTTGCTCAATGCAGTTGCTTTATATTTGCCATCGCCGCTTGAAGTTGAAGATATCAAAGGTGAAACACAAGATGGCAAAGATGTTATCGTGCCTTCAACTGATGATGGAGAAGTAGCAGGATTGGCTTTTAAAATTATGACTGATCCATTTGTAGGGCAGCTTACATTTACGAGAATATATAGAGGTGTTTTAAAATCAGGCACATATGTTTACAACTCTACTAAAATGAAAAAAGAGAGAATAGGACGACTACTTAAGATGCACTCAAACAAACGAGAAGAGGTAAGCGAACTATATGCAGGTGAGATAGGAGCTGTAGTGGGACTTAAAGCTACAGTTACAGGTGATACATTGGCAAGCGAAAAAGATCAAGTGGTATTGGAGCGAATGGAGTTTCCAGAGCCAGTGATATCAGTAGCAGTAGAACCAAAAACAAAAGCAGACCAAGAAAAGATGGGCGTGGCACTGGGAAAACTGGCACAAGAAGATCCAAGCTTTCGAGTAAAAACCGATGAAGAGAGCGGACAAACTATCATCTCTGGTATGGGTGAGCTGCATCTTGAGATACTTGTAGATAGGATGAAAAGAGAATTTTCAGTTGAAGCTGAAGTAGGAGCTCCACAAGTCGCATATAGAGAAACTATCAAAAATGGTGTCAATCAAGAATACAAATATGCAAAACAATCAGGTGGCCGTGGTCAATATGGTCATGTATATCTAAAAATTGAACCTATGACAAAAGAAGAAACCAACGAAAAAGGTTTTGAGTTTGTCAATGCTATAAAAGGCGGAGTAATACCAAAAGAGTTTATACCTGCTGTTGAGAAAGGCTGTCGTGAAACTATGCAAGGTGGTGTTCTCGCTGGGTATCCGCTTGTAGATATACGAATAACTGTTTATGATGGTTCTTATCACGATGTAGATAGTAGTGAGATGGCATTTAAGCTTGCTGCTTCTATGGGATTTAAAGCTGGCTGTAGACAAAAAGAAGCAGGTGCTTGCATACTTGAACCTATGATGAGAGTTGAAATTGAAACACCCGAAGATTATATGGGTGATGTTATTGGCGATTGTAACAAACGCCGAGGTCAGGTCCAATCTATGGATGAGAGAGCTGGAGTGAAACTTGTAATTGCTCTCGTGCCACTTGCTGAAATGTTTGGATACTCAACAGATTTACGAAGTTTGTCTCAAGGTAGAGCCACATATAGTATGATATTTGACCAATATATGGAAGTGCCAAAAAATATAGCGGAAGATATCATGAAATTGAGAAATGGATAACACAAGCCACAACGCATAAGCATACTCAAGATGATAATTTTATCTTTTTGGCTTGTTTGTGCGTAACATATATTACACACAAAAGCTTGATTTTTTGATATTATATGTTGTTGAACAATGTAGTTCAAATATAAAAAGGATTTAATATGATCAAAAAAATAATAGCTTCATCAATAATAGTTTCATCAATAATAGCATCAAACAACCTATCAAATGAAACATCTCCGTATCTTTTACAACACAAAGACAACCCAGTATCTTGGCATCCTTGGAGCAAAGAAGCTTTTAAAAAGGCTAAAAAAGAAAATAAATTGATTTTCTTATCTATAGGATATAGCACTTGCCATTGGTGTCATGTGATGGCTCACGAGTCATTTGAAGATAAAAATATAGCCAAACTTTTAAATAAAAATTACATAAGTATCAAAGTAGATAGAGAACAGTTTCCTCATATAGACAATTTTTATCAAAGAGTGTATCAGGTATTTAACAACAAAGGTGGAGGTTGGCCACTTACTATAGTGATGACAGCTGACAAGGAGCCATTTTATGCTGGCACATATATACCAAAAACCAAAGGTTATGGCTCGCCTGGACTTATGACGATATTAGAAGATATACCAAAAATACCAAGATATAAGTTAAAACAATCTGGTCAAAAAGTGCTTGATATTTTGTCTAACAATCAACAACAAAAAAGCAACAAAAAATTTGATAATAAAATGCAAGAAAACGCTATAAAACAAGTAGCAAGTAGCTTTGATACTATAAATAAAGGTTTTTCTGCTCGTCCGAAATTTCCACAATTTGATAAGATAGGTATGCTTTATAAACTATACGATGTTACAAAAAACAAACAAGCAAAAACTATGGCCGATGAGAGTTTAGCAGCTATGGCAAAGGGTGGTATATACGACCAAATAGATGGAGCTTTTTATCGTTATTCTGTTGATGAGAAGTGGCAAATACCACACTTTGAAAAGATGCTATACACAAATGCTGAAGCACTTATGGTGTATTCAAAAGCGCTACAATATGACAAAAATATATTATTTGAAAAAACGATAAACGAAACAATAACAGAAATAGAAAGACGATTTAAAACTAAAAATCTATACAAAAGTGCATCAAATGCAGATAGCAAAAATAGTCTGGGTGAAAACCACGAAGGATTTTTCTTTGTGTATGATTATGATGAAGCGTTTGATGCATCAAAAGATGCTAAAATTGCTACTATTACTATTAAAAACTCTTTGAAATATTTGGGTATCACACAAGATGGTAATTTTGACGGTGATTTATCAAACCCACATATAACATCGCACAATATACCAAACAATTTACAAAATGTCAAAAGAGTGTTAAAAAATATAAGAGACAAAAAAGAGTATCCGTTTATAGACAACAAGATAAACACAGCATGGAATGCTATGTATATAAAAGCGAAAATTAAAGCAAAAGATACAAACAAAAAATACTTAAAACAAGCTTTAGTTTCTCTTGAAGCATTGCTAAAACTTTTTTATATAGATGGCGAACTGTATCATCAAACTATAAACCACAAAAAACCAACCCAAAAAGGTTTGCTTGAGGATTATGCTTTTGTGTCATCTGCTTTATTTGAAGCATACCAAGCAACTATGGACAAAAGATATTTTCAGCTATTTAGCGACATCACAAAAAAATCAATAAAACTTTTTTATAAAAATAAAACTTGGTATATGGCAAACGATGGTTTTGATGTAACCGCATCAATAAATGGTGGTGGGTATGCAAGCTCTTTGGGTATAAATCTACAAAATATAGTTTTGTTAGGAGCTATGAGTAGTGATATGAAACTTCTTGATATAGCAAATAGTTCGTTAGATAATTTTAAAGACCGGTTGATAAAATTCCCTTCGTATTTTCCTGAAGCTCTTGTAGTAGCTTCTTGGCAAAAAATAGAGCCCGTTATAATCAAATCAACCAAACAAAATCTAAATAAAATAGATACAAAAGATATCAAATATCCATTTGTGTATAAACATCTTGATAAAAGTATTGACTATTTAGGATGCAACACAAGAAGTTGTTTTAGCTATAACAAAGATTTTGAAGTAGTCAAAAAAAAGATAGAGAGTTTAAATTAAACAATACGATATAAATAAATAGGTAAAAAACTGCTATTTGTATATATCTTGTATGACTGTTTCTCTTTTAGTATTCTCTATCCTTTTGCAAGCGGACTTGAATGCCTCTTGTTCTCCTACAACTACACACATCGTTTTTGCTCTCGTTATGGCAGTATAAAGAAGCTTTGTATTGTGCATAATAAAGTGTGAAAAACTCATAGGCATGATAGCTGTTTGATACTCCATACCTTGTGTTTTGTGTATCGTCAAACTATATGCAAGCGACAACAAACTTTTAAGTTCGCTAAACTCATAATACACAACCAAGTCATCATTTGGATACAGAACTACAGCTATGCTATCTTCAAAATTTAGCTTTATTATTAACCCCAGCTGCCCATTAAAAACTCGTTTTTCTATAAACTCATCGTTATTTTCTTTGTAGTTTGACATAGTTTTGGCTTTCATATTTTCATTTTTTATGTGTATCACTTTGTCGCCCAAACGAAACTCAATATCAAACAATTTGATAACTTTACATCGAGCTGGATTAAATATGTTTTGAAGTTGATTGTTCAGATTGTTTACTCCTAAAACACCAGCTTTCATAGGTGATATAACCTGAAAATATGTCAAAAACTCTTTTATTTTTTTTTGTTTTATTAAATTATCTAATATATTTTTCTCTTTTGTCGCATATATTAGTATATGTTGCAATATTTTTGTGGTGTTTTCATCTCTTAGTATAGCAAATTCATATTCGCTCAAGGTTGCCTTTTGAGAATAAAAATTTGGTATTGATATATTTTCAAACCAAAAATCATCAAATTTTTTATCATAAATTGGCAGCTGACCTACTCTGATATCATTGGCTATCGTAGCTATCGCATGATTTTCATTTTGTCTATAGATTTTTGTCAACTTACAAACAGGTATTAAGTTGTATCTTACAATATCACACAATACATCTCCTGCTCCTATAGCAGGAAGCTGGCCATCGTCTCCTACAACTATAAACACTGTATCGCTTTTTATTTTTGATACTATTTGATAAAACATAACAGAATTTACCATAGAGCTTTCATCAAGCAACAATACTTTGAAATCAAAATAATCCTTGTTTTCATAAGACAAAAGCAATGACTGTATGGTGCTGCTATTGTATCCAGTGGTGTCGCTAATTCTTTGCGATGCGATACCACTAAGAGCTACACATCGTATATCGTCATAACTATATATCTCTTCTAATAACTCCAACAACGCTCTGCTTATTGTTGATTTACCAGTTCCAGCATAACCCACAAGAGCTATGGTTTTTTCACCAGTATTTATAAGTTTTACGGCCTCTTTTTGTTCGCTACTTAATACAAAATCAAAGGTTTTTTGTTTGGTATTTATATAGTTGTCAAAATCATTTATGATTGTTTGTCTGTTTTTATTTTGTCTGTTTCTGAAAAACTCAATTATATTTTTTTCTGCAAAATATAACATAGATATAGCATATCTGTTCTGTGTTGTTTTTTTAATCTCACCAGATGATATTTGATGTTGCAAACACCTCTCATACAATATATTTTCATTTTCAAACTTCATCATATCATCAAGCAAACTAAACAATCTCTTTTTTGATATTGAGCTGTTTCCGTTTGAATTGCAGTATTCGTTTAGGACAAAATTCATACCAGCTTGAATTCTAAAGTTTGATTTTCTATCTATGCCTATACTTTTGGCTATCTCGTCAGCTTTTATGAAACCTATGCCATCTATTTTGACAAGTATGTATGGATTTTGTTCTATCTTTGATACTATATTTTCTACAGCTCCAAACTTCTCAAATATCTTTGATATTAAGTTCGTAGTCACGCCATATTTAGACAGATACAAACTAAGTTCTTTTAAGTGGCGATATTTTTGCCAGCTATTTGTTATCGTTTGAAGTTTTTTCTCTTTTATACCTTTTATATTTAGCAGGGTATTTGGGTTGTTTTCTATTATGTCTACAAGTTCATCTTCGCTGTATTTGTTTGTGAGTGTTTTTGCAACATTTTTACCAACCCCCTTGACAACCTTTGTCAAAAAAAAATATAGCTGCTCTTCCATAAGCTCTAAACTTTCAAATACAAACTGCTCGCCATATTTTTTGTGTTTTGTCCAGTTGCCACTCAAAGATACCTCTTCGCCTTCAAGTTTTTTTATATTTGTTTGTATATAAGTGCCGCAAATTTTTTGTCCTTTGTCCAACACGGCTATACAGTAGCCATCGTCACTACAAAAAAGCACTTTTTTTATGGTTCCTGTTAGTTTTTCCAATGATATCCTTTTGATTATTATATCTAAATATACTTTGTATTAAGCACACCTTTTAAAACTATGCTCATAGAGGTTTTTAGAACTGGCCTTAAGTTATTTTAGATATTATGCTCGTATATTAAGGATATTTATGAGTATATTTGTCGTAGTTTTGGTGTTTATGTTTTTGGTCTTCTTTCACGAGCTGGGGCATTTTGTAGTAGCAAAATATATGGGAGTTTGTGTAAAGAAGTTTTCTATAGGGTTTGGTATGTTTGGATTACTTAAACCAATATATCAAAAAACCTACAAAGGCACAAATTATGTGCTGTATCCTACACTTTTTTTGGGCGGTTATATACAAATGAAAGGCCAAGATGATACCAAACCAACACTCACAAACGATGAGTTTGATAGTTATAGTTCAAAAAAACCATATCAACGCATAGCCATACTGCTTGGTGGTCCATTGGCAAATATAGCTTTAGCTTTTGTCCTGTATTTTGCGATAAGCTTGATAGGAGTGAAGGCTTTGAGTCCTACTATTGATAAAGTTGTAGCGTCATCTCCAGCACAAATAGCCGGCATTGTGTCGGGAGACAAAATCATAAAGATAAACGAAACACCAATACAAAAGTGGAGCGATGTAGGCGAGATTATCGAAAACTCCACAAGCAGTATCAAAATATATATCAAAAGAGATGGCGACATAAGGTCATTTGTATTAAGACCAAAGATAAGTGATGCTACAAATAGATTCAACGAAAAGATACAAAAAAAACTCATAGGTATATCACCAAAACAGATACTCATAGACATAAATTATGGCCTATTTGATGGACTGAAATATGCAGCAAGTAGCACAGCAGATGCTTGTTCTATGATATTTTTAGGTATTGGTAAATTGCTATTTGGGTCTATAAGTAGCAGTGAAGTAGGCGGAGTTATAAGTATAGCTTCTATCATAAATCAAGCTACAAAGGTCGGCATAGTGGCAATACTGAGTATAACCGCATTGATATCTGTCAATCTTGGAATATTGAATTTGTTGCCTATACCAGTGCTTGATGGCGGACACATTGTATTTAACATATATGAGTGGGTATTTGGCAAAAAACCAAGCGACAAAGCCTTGGGCTCATTTGCTTTTGTTGGTTTATCGATACTACTATTTTTGCTTATGTTGGGTTTTTACAATGACATCAACAGGTATTTCCAATAATTGTGCTTAATTTTAAAAGTTAGTTTCTAAACCAAAAGTTAGTTTAAGATTAGCTTGATATAATTAAGAACTTAAAAAAAGGATAGATTATGACAAAAATGTTAAAAATTATTTTAGCTACAGGCGTGCTTATGGCACTGGCATCTACATCTGCTTCGGCAAATGTTCACAAAGGACAAAAGCTTTTTGTAAAAAAACTAAAGCCAGCTTGCGGATTTACAGGGGCTAAAATGGCCGCTAAACATTCACAAAGCGAATGGAAAGCTATAGGCAATGGTGCCAAACTTGAAGTAGAGATAAAGAAAATTTGTCCAAAAGTTGAAGATGTCAAAGACAAATATCTTCCACACTTATATGACTTTTTCCACGAATTTGCGAACGATTCTGGCAATGTCCCATCTTGTTAGTATCATAAACTAACAAAACTCAAAAAGCACAGACATATATTGTTTGTGCTTTTGTTCCATACAATACCAACAATACCATAAATTTTATATCTGTTATTTTTACAGATGACATTTTTAAATCAATTTTCATTTTAGCAAACATTATCAAACAACTTATTTCCAACTATTTGTATTTTAATTTAATCAGAAGGTTCAATTATGATTGGTTTTTATTGAAATATTTTTCTATATCGTATAGTTCGTATCTTAGTTGTTTGAAATAGTCTGAGCTGTTTTTCTTGCTCATCTTAAAAACCTCTTCAAGCACCCTGCTGCTTTGCTCTGCTCTTTTGAAGCTCGCTACTGCTATATCTTTGATATTCTCTCTTGAAAGCTCGCTTTTTGTGCTTTGTTTTGCTATGTCGCCTTTGATATTGCGATTTTGAAGTAGTTTGTCATAATTGCCTATTTGACATCTGTGTCTTAGGTTTTTTAATTTTTTTGTAGTAGTTTTGTCGTTGAAAATAAACCGAGATATATCCTCAACGACTCTTATAGCTTCGCTTAGTCTGTTGATATTTGCATCAACAAGTCTATACAAATTGTTAATCATCACTTCCTAATATACCAAATATCTGTAACAACGATATAAAAAGATTTAGAAAATCAAGATACAACGATATAGCTGCTTCTATTGGAGTAGCATAAGCACCTCTAACTATTTGTTGGGTATCATAAAGTATAAAAGCACTAAAAAGTATAGCCCCTACACTTGATATGGCCAGTTGAACTATAGTAGACCCGATGAAAATATTTATCACCATCGCTACGATTAACACTATAAGTGATATTATAAGCATCTTGCCCATAGAACTGAAGTCTCGTTTGGTTGTAAGTGCAAACATAGATATACCACCAAATGCCACAGAGGTCATGAGAAAACTTTGTGCTATTATATTGCCACCGTTTGGCATATTTAAGATATTGACCATAAGAGGTGCCAACACCAAACCGCTTACAAATGTAAAAGCAAACAGCACCACCAGATTGACAACTGGTTTTTCTTTGAGTTTAAATGCAGCAAAAAGCAGAGCAAACTCAAGTATCACTAAACCCCAAAACCAACTTGATATAGTAGCAGCAAAACCAAGCCCAATATAAGCTCCAGTAGCTCCACTTAGAAGCGAACCAGCAAAAAGCTGATAAGTTGCTCTTAAGAAGCTAAGCATATGCGACCTATCTGCGTATTGAATCCGCGGGCTATTTGCGACACTCGCCGCACTTATATTTCTATTAAACATATTTTATCCTTTTATTTTAAGTTTGGTATATTATCATAATTTAATTAAAGTTACAAAAATTTTTCAATATTTGTAATCCTTCGTTGTGTGATTTTTCAGGGTGTGGTTGTAAGCCATATATATTTTCATAATTAACCGCACTTGTAAAGTTGTAACCATATGTAGTCTCACCTATACTACAAGAATTATCACAAACAATATGATACGAATGCACAAAATACAGATATGGATTTTGAGTATTTTCAAAAAGTTTATTGTTGTTAGTTGTGATTTTATTCCAGCCCATTTGTGGCACTTTTAGATTAGTATTTATAAATTTTGATTTGTCAAATGCTACAACTTTACCTTGTATCAAACCAAGTCCTTTAGTATGACAAAACTCGTCGCTACTATCAAAAAGTAGTTGTAATCCCAAACATACACCAAATACCAGCTTGCCAGTGTCGGCAAACTGTTTTATGGCATCATCAAGTCCAAACTCTTTGAGATGCTCCATAGCATCTTTGTATGCTCCAACTCCGGGTAAAATTATTTTATCATAATCTTTTAAGTTTTCTGGTTTTGATACAATTTTTGATGAAGCTCCTATCTTGTCGCAAGCATTTTTCACGCTTGATAGGTTGCCCATATTGTAGTCTATTATCGCTATCATAATTGTTTCACTTTTGTTTCCTTTTGTTGTCTCACTCATGCTTCATTTGGATGTCTCGTTCGTGCCTCGCAAGAGCGAACCAGTCCGCCCCTTGCTTCTAACCCACGGTTAACAGATAGCGGAGAACTGATAGTGGTAGTTTTCCGTTTTCTGCCAATAGCTTATATATTGAAAGGTTAGATAGCTCAACATACTATAACTACTTCAATATTTTGTCCTAAATAAGTTCAAGGTTCCTAAAAAATACAATCACTTCAAAACCCCGAAACTTGTTCGGGGCAGTTTTGCTTGTGCTATTTTAACACCGATTTATAGTTTAAAAGTGTGCTTTAGTCAGTTTCTAAAAAGTAGAAACTAAAACTTGACACTCACACCATAAAAAGCGCCTTTGGTGTCCATATTTAAGTCTAAATTATCTACCAAGCTATCTGGTATAGTTATGTTTTGCACTCTATAACCTACATCAAGATTGACATCTACTACAGCATTTGAAAATGGCATCTTGTAGATTAGCTTAAAGCTGTTGTCAGATATTTTTGCATCTTTATACGACACAAACTTAGTAGTCAAATCAAATTTAATAGGCGCAAATGGTATATCAATTATAAAGTTAAGATACACCAAAGGCAAGGTTTCGTCTATTGTAGCTTTTTCCAATGTCTTTGTAGTTTTCTCTTCAAGCGATATACTACCATCGTATTTTTTGGCATCTAAACCAAAGTTGATATCTAATATACCTGCAGTTGCTGTAGATACAAATGGCACCGACCAATAAGTTATGATATCTGTTTGTGTCATATCTATAGTCATATCTAACTCACCAGCGAAAGTGACACCACCAAAATCAACATTGAAGTTTTTGTTGTTGCCGACTATTTTGTAGTTGGTTCTCTCCAATCGTAAGTTTGGCAAAATCGGCACGAAGTGGTTGAAATCAACATATATATAACTACCTGCATCTTTGTCAAACTCCATCTCATCAAACTTTATTTTATCGCCTTTTGTATTTTTGTCTTGGTCATATTGGATGTGGCCTGATATAGTTGGCATCCATACCCCTGCACCTAACTCCAAATCAATACCACTTTTTGCTTGTGCAAATAAACTATTTAAAACTATCAAAACAAATACTAAAAACATCTTTTTCATATATAATCCTTTTTTCTATTATAGCATAATATTATTAAATTTAACATCTTTTAGATAATATCTATTTATGACATACAAAAATATCATAGACAAACATCATCATAAACTACAAAATATCACCAACATATCACGCAAAGAAGTTGAGATACTTATTAGCTATATTTTGCAAAAAGATATCACCTATATACACAAAAATTATGACAAATTTTGTATTTGTCAAGAAAAAATTATAGAACTTATACACAAAAGAGCTACGGCATACCCTATAGAATATATCACAAATATAGCAAGTTTTTATAGCGAGCAGTTTTTTGTTCAAGAGGGTGTATTGATACCACGACCAGAGACAGAACTACTCATAGACGAAGCGATAACGACACTTCAAAATATATCAAATCCAAAAGTATTGGAGATAGGTTGTGGCAGCGGAGTTGTATCAATAGTATTAGCAAAAAAGGTAAAAAATATCTCCATAACTGCCACAGATATAAGCGACACAGCTATCAAAACAACGAAAATAAACATAACCAAACACAAACAAACCAAAAATATAAAAGTGCTCAAAAGTAATCTGTTTGAAAATGTGCCACAACAAAAGTTTGATATGGTCATATCAAACCCACCATATATCAAAAACGACATAAAACTACATAAAAGTTTAAGCTTCGAACCAAATATCGCTTTGTATGGTGGCAAAAAAGGCGATGAACTGCTAAAAAAAATCATAAAAGAGTTTTTTTTGCTTGATGTTCGATATCTTGTATGTGAAATTGGTCATGACCAAAAAGATGAACTCAGACGATATTTTAAGAACTTTTCAATAAAATACCTAAAATTTTACAAAGATTATGCCCACTTTGATAGGGGCTTTGTATTGGAGAGATTATGATAAGCGATATGCTAACACAACAAAAAAGATTAAACGATGAAACCAACGGAGCTAACTGGGAGTTAGGAATAAACAAGTTCAAAAAAGAGATAAACTGGCCTATGTGTATATATATGGAGACAGCGGAGCTTATAGATTCGCTCCCTTGGAAACACTGGAAAGATATAAACAAAGAACCAGATATAAACAATATCAAAGTAGAATTAAGTGACATATGGCATTTTGTTTTAAGCTTATTACTCCAAGAGTGTAGCTTCAAAACATCTATCAAGCTGACACAAGATTTTTGCTCTTATGATACCTCTTCGCAGTTTGACAACAAAAAAGTGCAAAAAGATGCCGAGATATTTATGAAAAAAGCTTTAAATATCGCAACAAACGATAAAATAAAACAAAAAGATTTATCGCAACTATTGCAGAGTTTTTTTGAGCTTTGTGCTTCTTGTCAATTTAGTTTAGATGACCTATATATGGTATATATAGCAAAAAATTGTTTAAATAAGTTTCGCCAAGACCACGGCTACAAAGATGGCACATACAAGAAAAACTGGGATGGCAAAGAGGACAATGAGTATTTATCAGTAGTTCTTAAAAGCAACAAAAATATAAGCTTCGATGAGTTGTATGCTAAATTAGAAAAGATTTATGACAAACTATAAACCGCTTTTGTCATAGATGTGGTGATATGCTCTAACTCATCGTTGGTGATATTATACGACACTATACTATAAAGTAGTTTGCCAAATGGTCGTATCCACACACCACTTTTGACACAATGCTTTTGTAGTGCCATAGCATATTTGTCACTCTTTAACTCCACCACTCCTATAGCTCCTATACATCGCACATCGGCGACTTTTTTATGAGCTTTGAGTGGCGATAGATTTGTGGTAAATATCTTTTGTATATTTGCCACTTTATTTTGCCAATCAATCTGGCTAAACAAATCTATGCTGGCATTTGCCACCGCACAGGCAAGAGAGTTACCCATATATGTGGGTCCGTGCATGAGTGCTTTGAACGGACTATTTGATATCGTATCGCTGATATTTTTGGTAGCACACATAGCACTTAATGTCATAGCTCCAGCAGTCAAAGACTTGCCTACAGTCATGATATCTGGTGTGATACCGCCGTGGTCACAAGCCCACATAGTTCCTGTATGCCCGAAGCCAGTAGCTATCTCGTCGGCTATCAACACTAAGTCGTATTTGCTACACAACTGCCTGGCTATCTTGAGATACTCTGTATCGTGTATCCGCATACCGCCAGCACCTTGAACTATGGGTTCTACTATGACCCCTGCTATATCTTTGTGATGATTTACGATAGTTTGCCCTAGATTTTCTATAGAAGTAAATATATTTTGTGGCACATAGCTACTATAAAGTGAGTGCATGCTGTTTTGTGGGTCGCATACTCCCATGCAACCCAAAGTATCGCCGTGATATGAGTGTCTCAAAGCTACAAATCTTGATACATCTTTGCCTTTTGCTTTTTGATACAATATCGCTGTTTTGAGTGCTACTTCTACTGCCACCGAACCACTATCGGCTAAAAATATACTAGGAAGTTTTGTAAGTTTTGCCAACTTATATGTAAGCTCAATCGCAGGTTTATGGGTAAGTCCACCAAACATCACATGGGGCATAGTATTAGCTTGCTTTTTGAGTGCTTTGATTATGTTTGGGTGGTTGTATCCCCATATAGCTGACCACCACGAACTCATAGCATCTACAAGCTGGGTGTCATCGTCTAAAACTATAGTTTGAGCATATGTTTCTCTAACTAAAAGCGGTGTCTGTGTGCTAGGGTGTGAGCTATATGGGTGCCATGTGTGAAGCCTATCTATGCTTAGATAATCCATCGAAATAGCTCCTTATCTTTGTCGCATCGGTCTTGCTGACGACTTCTATCAGTATATCCATATTAGCTGATTTTATACTCTCAAATGTGCCAAAATAGCTTAGAAGTTTTGTCAACTTTGCTTTGCCTATGCCGTGAACCTCCAGCAAAGATATATTTTTATCTTGTTTTGCTTTGGTCTTTTTGTGGAAATTTATCGCCTTTTTGTGTGCCATATCTCGTAAGTTTTGACAAAACTGCAACCGCTTGTCGCTATGTGGTAGCTTATACGACTGCTTCTCTGTATGCAAGATATCATCTGCTCTGCCTTTTGATCTGTTTGATTTTTTGTCTATTTTTTGCTTTGATATAGCTACTATATCTATATTTGCTCCTGTGCTTTGGACTATCTCGTAAGCAAGTTTGAGTAGTGTCGCCCCACCATCTATCAGCCATACATCTGGCGGTGGATTTTCATCAAACTTTTTAGCTCTCCTTGTAAGCATCTCTCGCATCTGTCCATATTCGTCCTTTTTTTCCAAGTGATACAATCTATCGTCTGCTTTGACAAACTTATTTTCATCATATACTACCATAGCACCCACTGTTGCTTGTCCTGCCATATGTGAGTTGTCAAATACTTCGTATCGTTTGGGAGTGTTATCAAACTCAAACAACTTGCCTATCTCGTCATGTATATCGCCGTCTGGTTTAACTTGTCGTAGCAACTCCTCACAGTTGATCTTCGCTACTTCTACTATAGATTTTTTGGCTCCTATTTTGGGCGAAAGTAGGTTTACCTTTTTTTGTAAAGTTTGGCTCAAAAACTCCTTTAGCTCATCTATATATCTGATATCCTCGCCCAACAATATAGCCGTAGGAGTATTTGGTAGCACTGCTTGGTAGTTGTTTATGATGATACTTTTATACAACTCATCAAAACTATCCAGCGGTTGGCGGATGTTTATCACCGAGCTAGTAGATGACACTATCTTGCCATCACGGACAAACATACGGACTATAGCGACTTTGAGACCGCTTTGTCTGGCTACTACGACATCTATATTTTCGTTGTTTGCCATATCTATAGTGGAGCGGATACTAGATCTACTTATCTTTGAGATCCTATCTCGTAGCACTATAGCATCTTCAAATCTGTTGGCTACTCCTAGCCTTTGCATACGAACCTTGAGTTGTTTTATAAGTGAGTGTTTGTTTTGTATTAGTGCTACTGCACGAGCTACCACTTCGCCATATTTTGCCTCGCTGACTTTGCCCTCACACGGAGCTAAACACATATCCATCTGAAAATACATACAAGCCTTGCCACCACTTATACCGCTACTTTTTTGCACTAGTGGAAGCACCTCATACAGACTATCTAACATATCACGACAGCCACTGCTATATGGACCAAAATACTTGACTTTGGGACTTTTGAGTATCTTTCTTGTCATCTTTGGTCGTGGGAAACTTTCGCTGTAGTCTATGTAAATATATGGAAAAGTTTTGTCATCTCGTAGCAATATATTATACTTGGGCTTGAGCTGTTTGATAAGTGAGTTCTCTAGTATCAAAGCATCGTTTTCATCTGGCACGACTATGTAGCTCAAACTTGTCGTCTCGCTTATCATCTTAAATATTCTTTGGTTAGAGCTATCATGCGGAGCTAAAACTGGAGTAAATTTAAAATAGCTCTTGACACGGTTTTTGAGATTTTTTGCCTTGCCTATATACAGAAGCTTGCCATGCGTATCAAAATACTGATATATACCAGGGGTAGCAGGTAGAGATGATATGGTGCCTTTTAGATTCATGGGAGCATTGTATCCAAACAATCTTTTGGTTGGGGTTGTGTATGGGCTTGTTTTGGTTTTGTGCTTTTCATATCATACACAAAATTTTAAATTTTGATGATTTTGTGGGTTTATTAAGGCAAATATGATAAAATACACATAAATGTAGATAAACTGCGAAAAGGATTTCATCAAGATGAAAAATTATACAAGCTCGGTAGAAGATTCAGCAACAAACAATACAGACAAACGATTTGCAAACTCAAGCATAGAACATGCAAGGCTACTCACCGAGGAGCTTATCAAAAGTGCAAATAGCGAAGTATGCATATTGACAGATAGCTTTCAAGATAAATTTTATAATTCTGTCAAGCCCACACTTATTAATTTTTTAGACAAGAGCGATACAAAATTGAAAGTCATCACGACAAATCAAGACAGTGATACTCTCAACTACTTAATGACTAAGTATCCAGCAAAAGTATCTAAAAAGCTCATAAATAAAGATAGTCTGCCTAAAGATAAAGACTCAAATGAAAGTATAAACTATTTGTTCAACGATACAAATGGTTTTAGATACGAATATAGTGACAAAAATATAGATGATGGTATTGTAGAAGCTATAGCAAACTTTAACAGCAAAAAAGAAAGAGAGTATCTTAAAAATAATTTTGACAATATGTTCAAATAGAACACATGAAAAACAATCAAAACATAAAAGATATATTAGCTAAAAATATTTGGATAAAAGATTATAAACTATATCACATAATCATAGCTTTGTCGGTTCTTGTAGTAGTGTCTTGTTTCATTCCGCTTAAATCCAGCACAGATACTAGTATTTTAATAGGGACACAACAAGCACTTTTCCTAATTTTATCAGCTATTTTATTTGTTTTTCATGATTCTATCATAGGTTATAAAAGTATCTCAAAACTAAGAAATGACATAGAAAAATTAAGCTCACAAGATATTAAAAGGAAAATACTACAATATGTAAATATTCCTGAACAATCTGCAAACTACGATGAGTTTTTGACGACTATAGACAAAGAGATGTTTGAGTTTGCAAAAGAAGCAAACAATTTTAAACAAAAATCATATAAACTATATGTTGTGTTTGCTGTATTTGGATTGGTCGCTATCGTGCTTTCGTTGATAAACATAACACTGTCGCCTATAAATATTGATTTCTTGAATTATAGCTTCAGTATAAATATCAGCGAAATTATCTTGAACTTTTGTATTTATAGTCAAGTATTTTTGATATTTGTGTGGGTAGTTTCTGCATTCCAAGCAGAAAAACAAAAAATTCAGACATTTAGTTTTGTATCTATAAAAAATATCAAACAAAATATCAAAGATTATATAGACAGCAAAAATCAAAAAGAGATTGAGTTTGATATGAGTTAGAATATTAAAGATACCTCTAAAAACTAAGCAATCTAACTAACGACCTCAAAATCAAATTTAACCACTCTTTTGAAAATAGCTCTTGACACGGTTTTTTAGATTTTTTGCCTTGCCTATATACAGAAGCTTGCCATGTGTATCAAAATACTGATATATACCAGGGGTAGCAGGTAGAGAGGATATACTGTCTTTTAGGTTCATGAGAGCATTGTATCCAAACAATCTTTTGGCTGGGGCGGTGGTTTGGGATTATAAATAGATAAATTTAGTAAATTGTGATATAATGGCAAAAAAGGGCAACAATATGAAAGTCAAACCTATATTTGAGGATATTACAAACAACACTTCAAGGTGGCTACAAACTAGAAAAGGCAGTGAGTTTGAAGATATTTTTGAAGATAAATGCAAAGAATTGGGATTTACAAGAAAACTAAAGCACAGTATAAAAGACAAATACGAACAAGAATTTCAAACCATCAAAAAGTTAATACACGACAACTACAACACCAAGCCTATATCAAATATACTAAATCATGATAAATCTATGATAGATATATTTGTATGGCAACCTTTTGGCACTCAAGATTATCCTGACTTTATGATATTTACTCAAAAGTATATCATACCAGTAGAGATAAAATATAGTAGCGACACTGCCACAAGTCCTATGTGGAATGGCAATCTACCAAAAGCAAACGGCATCTATGTGTTTGGAAACAACAAAAAACAAGACATAGTATTGTTTAAGGGCATAGACATTTTATCTAATAAAACTATAAAACACTATCAACATGAAATAATAAAACAAAAGGAAATTAAAAATAACAACTACAATTTTAAAGTATCAAATATACCATTTTATCAATTTGATTCTAAAACAAATAAATATTTATTTAGCGATATATCAAGACAGTATTTGGAGCCAAGACTTTTTGAATATTTGGATAAAATAGATGCTTAAAATACAATTTTTACAAGACAAACTAGACAGAATGTATAAAATGGCTAAAAAAGGCGAAAAAGTTGCTATGATATATCTATTTACAGTTATGTATGCCGATGATATAAAAAAACTTAATATAGTCAGTTCCGATATAGTTAGTGGCACATCTCTTTCTGCTTCATATAGTGCTGAAATATCAAAAGCATTAAGATTGTCTTATTATGTCAAAGTATCTGAAAAAACCGAAACATCAATACAATACGAACACCACACTGTAGAAACACTTGGGAAAATATTGAACTATATGTATTTTAACGCAGAAAAAAATGATAACACAATGGCTATTAGATTATTTGGCATTAGATATGCAAAAAATATTTTAAACGATAAGCTTTCAGTCTCAAAAATTGTTGATATAGCCAATATTCAGAAAAGCTATGTGGTAGAGATTTCAAAGGGCATAAACTTATCCCAATATGTTATTTTTAAAAAAGAAGCAGATATTAATTTGGATTTTGCTAACGTTCTTGACAACATCAAAAAACCGATTTCAAAAACAAGATTTCAAAAACTACAAGAAACTGGCATAATGGCAGAACAATACTTTATAGACAACTATAATAAAATAGATATATTTAAAGGTGGCGATATAGAGGATGCGCGATTATTTGGCGATGGTTATGACTTTCAAGTTAGCTTGACACAAAATATTTATTTAGCTGAAGTAAAAGGCATACAAGAAAATAGCGGCTTGTTTAGGCTAACAAACAATGAATACAACAAGGCAATAGAGTATAAAAATGACTATATTGTAACATTGGTATTAAACTTGAAAAGCAAGCCAAGATTTTTAACTATTGATAATCCTATAAAAAATTTGATTTTTGAAAAAAGAGTTTACAAACAAAAAGAGACGACAGAATATCATCTAAAATCAAAGATAAGCTAGTTGTTTATCGCCAAACCATATAGAGCTGTGCGATATAGAAGCACCTACGAAAACGATACATTGTGGATATGCTTTTCAGCCACGGTTGTTTGTGCCTATATTATACAGAGGCAACTTATATGCTAGAGAGTTCACGGTAGGCGAACTAGCAAAGATACAAGGCTTTCCAGATGGCTATGCGTTTTGTGGCAACAAAAACGACAAAATCACACAGATAGGCAATGCCGTGCCACCAGCATTGTCAAAAGCGATAGCCCTACAAACAGTAGCGACAGACGAGCTGTATAGATAAAAGCAAACGATACCAAAAGTCAGCAATTAAAAAAATTGATTTTTTGATGATTTTACAGGTTATTTAAGCATAATTATACTATAATGTCGTTAAATATGTAGCTACCATCTCGTCTAACCGCATGTGACAACAAGACGCAGAACCAGACAAATTTGTGAATATTTAAAGTTCTTTGCCTACAGCTTGCCCTTTTAAATATACTACAAATTTGCAGGTTAGCTGAACGTTATACTAAAGGAGCAACAAAAAATGAAAGCAGTAAATTTAGCAGAAAAGTTTTCTTTAATAAATGAGCATTGGTCACCAAGATTATTAGGAGAACTAAATAATCAAGCAGTTAAAATAGCA
>QMKX01000010.1 GCA_003643835.1 Campylobacterota bacterium | reverse complement strand
GATTTTATATCTGTGAAGTGATAGCACGAGTGAGACATCTATAGTAGCAACTCGCTTGCTACCACGAGTTAGAGAGCGAAACAGATTTTATATCTGTGAAGTGATAGCACGAGTGAGACATCTTATGAAGCATAAAAAAAGCGAGACCGAAGTCTCGCTTTGATACTATGTTTAAAATAGTATAAGATTGTGTTGATTCTATTTTGCGAAGCAAATTAGAATGTGTATTTCATCTCAATTCTTTGTTTGTCATAAGTATCTTCTGTTTCTTCGCTATCCTTTTCATTGATGTATTCTGCTTGTGCATAGTATCCAGATATACTGAAGTTTTTAGTCATAGCATAGTTGAAGCCAAGGCTTGTCTCAGTTGCGTCTGTCTCTACATCTTTGCCGTTTGCATCTTTTGCTGATTGACCGTCTGTGTCATCTGTAGTGATATGTTGTGCCCACAATGTTACAGCTCCCAAAGGCATAGCTGCTTTGAAGTTAAATATAGTAGCGTCTCTTGTGCTTGAAGCATGGAAATCTCTACCATCGAAGTTTGCTTTTGCATCGGTGTCTCCAAATGTGACATCTCCGCCATCTTCACCTGTAAGTATCACACCTATAGTTGCCTGAACTGTTCCGGCATCGATTGTTCCCATAACTCTTGTTTGGGTATTTGTAGGGTCATCTGTAGTTTTATCGGTTTTTAATGATTCATCAATATCATAAGCTACTTGTGCATGGTTTACTTCAATTTTAAGAGTGCCTATATTTACACCTACATTTAAGTTTATAGCTGTCGCACCTGCACCTTCTAAACTTGTGTTGCTATCTGGTGAATTTGCGTCGGTAACAGAGTTGCTATCGCCACCATCACTTAGTTTAGCGAGCCAAACACCGAAGTCAACTACACTTGCTTTTCCCATAACACCAAGTGCCACAAGGTTGTGAGCTCCAACAGGTGCTGCATTAGCAGGTCTATCTGTGCTATTTGCATCTGCATTTATATTACCTGATGTGACATCTGTGTTGAAGAACCAACCAGCTGCTATATTGACAGGACCTGCAGGTAGCACTGCTACTACACCTGTGCCTTGTTGTTCAAGTGCATCGGCAAATGGAGTTGGAACCCCTTGTTTACCAGCAGTGATCGTAGCGAAGCCTGTGTTAAATATAAAGTTCGCATGTGTGAAAGTTAACAGATTTGGATCTTGATCGCCAGTCTCGTCAGTTATGGTGCCTTGTAAATCTGTTCTTAGATTTGCAGTAACCATGTCGTTTACTTTTGACTTGATATCAAACACTGTTCTGTATTGATGTGTTTGTTCTATCGCACCTGGGGCATTTGTGATTGGATCCCTACTGAAAGGACCTTCACTTGTGTTTTGGTCGTTTGAACCGTCTGTGTATCTATATCGCACATAACCAGTGAGGTCAGTGTTTTTTATAGCATCTTCTAATTTTCCAGCGCTGCTCGCAGTGCTGATCCCTGCTACAGCTGTCGCTGCAACTAAACTTAATTTGATAACGTTTTTTATCATAATCATCCTTTTTTTTGTCATTTCGAAATCAACAGTTAGTCTTCTCATGGCTACATCTACATCTACCGAAGTCCGTCCCCCGATAGATATTTCACCCGAAATTTAGAAGCCAAATGCCAAGAAATCTTGAGATATCTTGTATTTGGAAAGCTACCAAAAACTAATGTTGCGAAATTATAACACAAAATTCTTAAAAGTTCTTCAAAATTTGATGTATTTTAGAAAATTTTATGACAATATACGATAAATCGTTGGTTTCGTGGTGTGTTTGGTTTGAGATAAAAATAAGTTTGAGGTGATATTTTGATAAAATATAATACATTTTCTATACTCGGAACCCCGCAACTGCTTATCAGAGAAATTCACTTCGTGAACCGCTACCGCTTTTCTGGTTCGGGGCAAAATTTGAAAACAATCAATAAGATAAAATATTGTAGTCCATATCGTCCCTCGTCGCTCCTGCCTCGTCGCTCACCCCCACTTGTGCCTTTTTTAGAAAAAGGCACGAAAAATCGGTATCGCGAGTTATAATTTCAGGCATATTTTTTCAAAATTTCTTCTGTAGCAACTCGTTTGCTACCACGAGTTAGAGAGCGAAACAGATTTTATATCTGTCAAGCGATAGCACGAGTGAGACATCCAATGATGAAAAACTCGTTTTTCAAACTCAAACAGTTTAGTTTTTTTCACGAAATTTATATATCATATTTTTATCCCAAAATAACAAAGCGAACCATTGTAGCGGAGTTGTTTCGGCTTTGCCTCACAATAGTAGTTTGTCCGCTAAAGCGAAATGCTGATAAAAATAGTATCTATTTCTGTGATAGTAGTTTTAAGCTTCAGCCCCGAACGAGTTCGCGGTTCCGATGGATTTATAGTTTTTCGGAACCCTAAACTTGTTTAGGGCAAAATGTGAAAATAGCAAAATATGTCAGCTTGTTTATAATTGTATGTTGTCGAAGCTTCAGCCCCAGACCAGAAAAGCGATAGCGGTTCACAAAGTGAATATCTGCGATAAGTAGTCAGGGGTTCCGAGAATAATGTTGTGCATATCGTCCCTCGTCGCTCCTGCCTCGTCCCTCGTAAAGCACGAGTGAGACATCTCATAAAGCGAACCATTGTAGTTGAGTTGTTTCGGCTTTGCCTCACAATGATAGTTTGTCCGCTAAAACGATATGCTGATAAAATAGGATATATTTTTGTTTGTAGTAGTTTGAATGATTAGCCCCGAACAAGTTACGGGGTTCCGAGAATAATGTTGTGCATATCGTCCCTCGTCGCTCCTACCTCGCAACTCGTAAAGCACGAGTGAGACATCTAATAGCAGAGATATTTTTTTATATTTGGTTTGGATTAAGTTTAATACGATATTATAACATATTGAAATTTAGGAGTTAAAGATGAATATACATGAGTATCAAGCGAAAAAAATTTTTGGTTTATATGATATACCTACACCAAAAGGTATCATGGCGACAACTGTAGCAAAAGCAGTAGAAAATGCCAACAAATTAGGAGGTCCTGTGTGGGTAGTCAAAGCCCAGATACACGCAGGCGGTCGAGGACTAGGAGGCGGAGTGAAGTTAGCTAAGTCTATAAAAGAGGTTGAGAAATTTTCAACTGAGATATTGGGTATGCAGCTCATCACCCACCAAACAGGCCCCGAGGGCAAAAAGGTGCGAAAGTTGTATATAGAAGATGGAGCTGACATAAAAGATGAACTATATTTAGGTGTGGTGCTCGATAGAAAGCTTGAGATGCCGCTTATCATGGCGAGCACCGAAGGTGGTATGGACATAGAGACGGTAGCCAAAAAATCACCGGACAAAATCATAACAGTGCCTGTAGATCCTGCTATTGGGTTCCAGGGCTTTCATGGCAGACATTTGGCATTTGGTCTGGGAATAATAGACAAAGTAGAACAAAAAAATATCATAAGTTTTGCGAGCAAACTATACAAACTATATATGGAAAACGATGCTGAGATGATAGAGATAAATCCATTGGTCAAAACCAGTAGCGGAGAGTTTCTGGCACTTGATGGCAAGATGGGCTTTGATAATAGTGCTTTGTATCGACAACCAAACATAGAAGCTATGCGAGATTTGAGCGAAGAGGACCAAGATGAGACAGAAGCCGCCAAATACGGACTAAGCTATGTAGCACTCGATGGAGAGATAGGCTGTATGGTAAACGGAGCTGGGCTTGCTATGGGAACTATGGATACTATCAATCATATGGGTGGAACACCTGCGAATTTTCTCGATGTAGGCGGAAGTGCGAGTGCCGAAACAGTAGCAAAAGGTTTTGAGATAATACTCAAAAACAAAAAAGTTAAAGCTATATTTGTAAATATATTTGGTGGCATCGTGCGGTGTGATAGGATAGCAAATGGTATAATAGAAGCTACGAAGATAACCAAAGTAAATATACCAGTAATAGTGAGACTCGATGGCACCAATGCGAAAGAAGCCAGCGATATATTAAGCAAAGCCAAGATAGCCAACCTCATAGTGGCCGATGATCTGGGCGATGGAGCCAAAAAAGCAGTCAAGGCAGCGACTACTCCAAAAGCAAAAGCAAAAACTACTAAACCAAAAGCGGCACCAAAAAAACCAGTAGCGAAAAAAACTACAACAGCCAAAAAACCAGTAGCCAAAAAAACTACTACAACTAAAAAAACCACAGCAAAGGGGGACAAATAGATGTCAATACTTGTAGATAAAAATACCAAAGTGATAGTGCAAGGTTTCACAGGAAAAGAGGGCACATTTCATGCGACACAATGCTTGGAATACGGCACCAAAATAGTAGGAGGTGTCACACCAAACAAAGGCGGACAAACACACTTAAATAAACCAGTGTTTAATACAGTCAAAGAAGCAGTAGCCAAAACAAAAGCAACGGTCAGTATGATATTTGTGCCACCTGCTTTCGTAGGTGATGCTGTGATGGAAGCAGCAAGCTCTGGTATAGAGCTTGCAGTGATCATAACTGAAGGTGCGCCGGTCAAAGATATGCAAATGGCGAAAGATTATGCTACAAAAATGGGTATGAAAACTATAGGTCCAAACTGCCCTGGTATCATCACAGCCGATGAGTGCAAGATAGGCATAATGCCCGGAAGTGTATTTAAAAAAGGGCAAGTAGGTTTGATATCAAAGTCTGGCACATTGACTTATGAAGGAGCAAACCAAGTATGCAACGAAGGATATGGCATAAGCACTGCTGTGGGAATCGGTGGAGATCCTATCATAGGGTTGTCTTATATACAACTTCTTGAGATGTTTGAAAACGACGACAAAACTAAAGCAGTGGTGATGATAGGCGAGATAGGTGGTGACCTTGAGATACAAGCGGCAAAATATATCAAAGACAATATGACCAAGCCAGTTGTGGCATTTATAGCTGGTCAAACAGCACCAAAAGGCAAGACCATGGGACACGCAGGTGCTATAGTCAGTGGTAGCGCAGGCACAGCCAAAGAGAAGATGGATGCTTTGAAAAAAGCAGGTGTCAAGGTAGTCATATCGCCTGCCGATATAGGAAAAGCGGTGAAAGAGATGATGGAAAACAACAGCGACATAGCAGATGATATACAAAAATATTCTAAAAAAGCTGAAGAGGCTTTCGTAGATGGATACTACAAAGCAGAGAAAAATATAAAAGAGGCAATCAATAGTGAAACTGCCAAAAAGACAGCAAAAGAGGTCAAAGAGTTTGGTGAAAAAATGAGTGAAAACTTCACAAAAGCGATAAACAGCGACACAGCGAAAAATACCACAAAAGAGGTCAAGCAGTTCAGCGAAAAAGCGACAAAAAGTTTAAAAAGTTGGTATGGTCAAGCAGTTGAGTTCATAAAGGAAAAAAGAAAATAAACAAAAACAGCTATAGGGTTTTTGCTTTAGACAAGCTCAAAAAACAAAGCTTGAAAAAAAACAGATACAAAGACAAAAGTATATGCAAAAATATAGAACAAACAATACTCAAGCAAAAAGCTACAAATGTGCTTTTGTATCTGCCTATGAGTATAGAAGTAGATATATATAAACTTTTAGAAAAACTAAAAAAAATTAGAACAAAAAATGTTTTTGTGCCATATATAAGTGGTGGCGATATGTCTGTAGCTGTGTATAGGTTGCCAACAAGAAAGACAAAGTATGGCTTGAGACAACCAAACAGGTCAGGCATAAAACCAAAGATACACACAGCAGTGGTGCCAGTAGTTGCATACGATATAACAAATAGACGAATAGGGTTTGGCAAAGGTTATTATGATAGGTTTTTTGCAAATATGAAAACCAAACCATATATAATTTTTGTGCAGAGGGTTGATTGTCAGGCTAAAGGGATAGTGACAAATATATTTGATATAAAAGCAAATAAAATAATAACAAAAGGAAAACGATGAATTTAGAGATATTTTTGATCATATTTATAGCTATAATTTTGACAGCGATTGTCACATATATGATCGCAAATAAAATACACAAAGCAAACTTCGACATACACGAAATAAAAGCCAAAGCCAAAGCCAAAGCTATAGAATACGAAAGTGAAATAGAGCTCAAAAACAAAACCACAAAAATAGAAAACGAAGAACAAAAAATCAAAATAGAAAAACAGCAAATAAACGAGCTCAAAAACAAAACAAAAAAGATATATGACGAACATCAAAATCAACTACAACTAACTACAACTATACTCGAAGATGTAGCAAATATAAAGATAGACGATGCTAAAGATATGCTCATAGAGTTAAGTCGCGATTTGGCTAAAGAACAAGTAGGTAAAATATACCAAGATGAGTTTATAAGTATTAAACAAAACCTCAAAGAGAAATCAGCACAGTTGTTGTTGGATGCGAGCAGTAGATATGTCACAGATTTTGTAGAAACAAACTTCACAACTACTATCAAAATAACAGACGACAAACTAAAAGGCAAAATAATAGGAAAAAATGGCAAAAACATAAAAGCACTCAAAGATATATTGCATGTTGATATATTGTTGGACAATGAACTTGACAATATCACGATAAGCAACTTCAATATATATAGACGAGAAGTAGCCAAAAAAACTATAATCGCTTTGTTGGATGATGGCAGAATAAATGAAAACAAGATAGAAACAACACAAGAGTATATCAAAGCAAATATGGATAAAGAGATTATGATAGAAAGCAAAGCATTGTTGAAAAGACTTGGCATAAACAACATACACGATGAGCTGACTTATCTTGTAGGCAAGCTAAAATATCGCACAAGCTATGGACAAAATGCACTTTTGCATACTATTGAGGTGTCTAAACTATCTGGCTTGATCGCTAGCGAAGTAGGGGCAAATGTGCTTCTGGCCAAACGAGCAGGCTTGCTTCACGATATAGGCAAGGCTTTGACTGCTGAAGAGAATAGAAATCATGTAGATATAGGTGCGGAATTAGCTAAAAAATACAAAGAACCAAAAGAGGTGATAAACGCAATATATGCTCACCACGAATACGAAGAGCCACAGTCGCTCGAGGCATATGCTGTGTGTATAGCAGATAGTTTAAGTGCTGGTAGAGTTGGAGCACGAAGTGGTATGTTGGAGAGTTATATCAAAAGGGTAGAACAAATAGAACTGATATGTTCACAAAAAAGTTGTGTGGAGCAAGCATATGCTATAGATGGGGCAAAAGAGGTGCGAGTGTTGGTCAAATCAAAAGAGATAAAAGATGAAGAGACATATGCTTTAGCATCGCAATTGGCTCTCGAGATAGCCGAGCAAGTAAGCTACCCTGGTGAGATAAAAGTCAATGTCATAAGAGAACATAGAGCCATAGATTATGCTAAACATTAAGGAATAGTGTGGATTATTTACAAATAGAACCAAACCAAAAACCCAAAGGCAAAGTGCGAATAAGCGGTGCGAAAAATGCAGCTTTGCCACTGCTTGCATGCACGATATTGTCTAAAAATAAAATATCTATCAAAAACCTACCAGATGTGACAGATATAAATACTATGCTAAAACTTCTGGGTATATTGGGAGCAACTTATAGCAAAAAACCTCACCATATAGATATAGATAGCTCAACTATCAACAGCACAAAAGCTACATATGATATAGTCAAAACCATGAGAGCTTCTATATTGACTTTGGGACCACTTCTTAGTAGGTTTAATCATTGTGAAGTGTCACTTCCTGGTGGTTGTGCTATTGGGAGTCGTCCTGTAGATATTCACTTGTCAGCACTGGAGCAAATGGGAGCAGATATAGATATAAAAGATGGCTACATATATGCTACAACAAAAGATGGTCTAAAAGGTGCTACTATTATATTTGACAAAATTACAGTGACAGGCAGTGAAAATATCATCATGGCTGCATGTTTGGCTTATGGTAAATCTACTTTGATAAATGTAGCAAAAGAACCAGAAGTAGTGCAACTATGCGAAGTGCTACAAACAGCTGGTGTAGATATAGAAGGTATAGGCACAGATAGATTGACGATAATAGGCACACAGCAAAAACTACTAAATATGAAAGCATTTGAAGTGATACCAGATAGAATAGAAGCTGGCACTTATCTTTGTGTAGGAGCTATAACCAACACCAAGATGACTGTCACAAATATCAATGCTTCGCATCTCGAAGCGGTATTACGTAAATTTGGAGAGATGGGTTTTGGTATAGAGATAGAAGAAAACAGTATCACTATATATCCAACTAAAGAGGTGCTACCAGTGCATATAACCACCACAGAATATCCCGGATTTCCAACTGATATGCAAGCACAGTTTATGGCAGTGGCTACTCAAGCAGATGGCACATCGGTTATAGATGAAAGGCTGTTTGAAAATAGATATATGCACGTAGCTGAGCTAAATCGTATGGGCGCAAATATCAAAGTAGTTGGCACGGTCGCTACTATCGAAAATGCCCCACATAAACTAACAGGCACAAAAGTTATGGCTACTGATTTGCGAGCGAGTTCTTGTTTGATATTGTGTGCTTTGGTAGCATCTTCGCCTACAACTATAGATAGAATATATCATCTTGATAGAGGATACGAAAAATTAGAAGAGAAATTCAAAAAAATAAACATAACAATAAAAAGGAAAAAAATTGATACAAAATGAAAAAGAGTTTAAACAAAAAGTCCAAGAGATACAAAATCAACCATGGTACAAAAAACCAATAGGTTTTGGCATCGCTAGAGTTGATAGAGGTCAGTTAGACAACTCAAAGATTTTGCAAGCAACATATCCTGTCGTAAATTGGGGCGAAAATGATGGTAGTGCCGCAGTATTTTTGCATTGTCTAAATAAAAGTGGTGCAGCAGTTGATTGCACCAAAAGTGAACTTGTATGCGACACAAATGAAAAGTTTGTTTCATTTGCTTTGGATTGTTTTGCTCCATATTTAGATGAAGCAGTTGGTTTAAATCATAAAAATGTGCAAGTAGTTCGTGAGCTTGAGGGCAAGGACATATCAAACTACAAGGCGGTGTTTGTATTTGAAGATGCTAAACCTTTGACTGTGGAGGCTGTTTATCTTAAGCTTTATGCTTTATCGCTTGGCAAAGCAAATATACGAAGCTTGAATATAGATGGTGCTTTTGGTTTGCTTGAAAATTGTGCTTGGAGTGGGACTATGCCTATAGAGCTTGATTGGTTAAGAGCAAATGAAGTTAGCTTAAAGATGACAGGACAATACCCTGTGCTTGATATGGTAGATAAATTTCCACGATTTTTGACACATATAATTCCTGCCCAAAACACAAGAGTGCTTGATACAAGCAAAGTGAGGTTTGGTGCAAGGCTGGCAGATGGCACGACTGTTATGCCCGGAGCTAGCTATATAAACTTCAATGCCGGCACACTGGGTGCTGTCATGGTAGAAGGGCGAATATCAAGTAGTGCAATAGTAGGCGCAGGCAGCGATATTGGTGGAGGCGCATCTATATTGGGTGTATTAAGTGGCACCGATGGCAACCCTATAAGTATAGGTGAAAACACGCTTCTTGGGGCAAATAGCACTACAGGTATTGCTTTGGGTGATGGTTGTATAGTTGATGGCGGTCTGGCTATATTTGAAGGCACAAAAATATCTATAAACGATGAAAATATCAAAAAATTGCAGCAAATAAACACAGGGTTGAAACTATCAAACATAATAAAAGCAAAAGAACTCCAAGGAGCTTGTGGGGTGCATTTTCGACAAGACTCTTTAAGTGGTAAAATCATAGCAAAAAGAAGCGAGAGAGAGATAAAACTAAACAAAGATTTGCACGATTAGTTGTGTATCAAGGATATTTATGAAATATAAGTTACTAATAGAAGCAAATGACAGAAAAGGTTTGGTATATAAAATATCAAAGATATTGTATGAATATGGTTTAAATATCGAACAAAACACAGAGTTTGTAGATGCATGTTCAAATAAATTTTTTATGAGGACAGAGTTTAGTGGCGATATAATCAAACAAAAGCTCATAGATGATATCAAAGCTATACTGCCTACAAATCATATGATTAGCTTAAAAAATGATGACAAAAAAAATATAGTTTTGTTGGTATCTAAAGAGTCGCATGTGTTAGGCGACTTACTCATAAGATACGAAAGTGGCGAACTACAAGCAAATATCAAAGCAGTGATATCAAACCATGACAACACAAAAAAGCTTACAGAAAAATTTGGCATACCATTTTTTCATATACCAACAAATAGTTTAAGCAGAGAACAACACGAAGCTTTAGTCAAAAAAACTATAAACAGGTTTGACCCAAATATCATCGTGTTAGCAAAATATATGAGAATACTCACACCAGATTTTGTGAAAAACTACCAACACAAACTACTAAATATACACCACTCTTTTTTGCCAGCATTTGTAGGAGCAAACCCTTATGATATGGCATATGAACGAGGCGTGAAGATAGTAGGAGCAACTGCGCATTATGTGACAGATGAGTTAGATGAAGGACCAATTATATGTCAAGATGTAGTGCACATAGACCATACATACAACAGCGATGATATGTGTAAAGCTGGCAAAAATGTAGAAAAGATAGTGTTATCTGATGCATTGAATTTGTTGCTTGAAGATAAGGTGCTGACGTTCAACAACAAAACAGTGATATTATAGTGGTCAATATAGTTTTAGTAAATCCAAAAATACCCGGAAATGTAGGCACTATAGGTAGGACTTGTTTTGCTATAGATGGCCAGCTTCATCTTATCAAACCATATGGTTTTGGTGATATTAGCAAAAAAGAGCTAAGACGCGCAGGACTTGACTACTGGGAACATTTAAAGTTGTTTGAGTATGAAAATATAGAGCAGTTTTGGCAAGCACACAAACCAAATAAGAGGCATTTTTTTGCTACAACTAAAACAAATATAAATTATTTTGAAAATAGATATGAAAAAGATGATTTTGTTTATTTTGGAGCAGAAGACGAGGGTTTGAGTGAAAATATATTGTGTATGGACAAAACACAAAACATAACTATACCTATGGCAAACGATGCTAGGTCATTAAATCTATCAAATAGTGTATCAATAATCATTTATGAAATAGTCCGACAAAATATACAAAATATTTAAAAACAACAATAGTGGTATCAAGAGGGAGACTTGAACTCCCGACCTCCGGCTTATGAGACCAGCGCTCTAACCAGCTGAGCTACCTTGACAAATTTTAGACATTTTATCTAAAAATTATAAAAGAACACTTCTAAAGTAGCATTTGATACTTTAAATTTTTTTTGATACAATGACACACAAACTATCAAAAGGGATATATCATGATAAAAAATATAAAAACTTTTATTTTAAACTACTGTTTTCATATATCAGCACTACCTATGCTATATAGCGAACTGCTTGAAGCAAACAAACAACTAAACAATAATATGTCGCTAAAAGCAATAGATTTGGGTGTCAAACTAAGATATGGTAGGGCGTATTTTATATTTTTTATTCTTATTCATATGCTTATCATTCCTTTGGCATATTTTGCACATTTTATATTTTCTAAGGTTGATTGTCATTTGTCTATCATATTTGCTATCATTTTCACTACAATTATATTTTCATTTTTTGGTTTGTTTAAAGAGTGGTTATACGACAATATCGCAGCTATATCTGTGCGAAAAAACTGGAAAATACATTTCAGCTATTTTGAGTATAAAAAATACAGATACAAAGTTGAAAAGTATTACACCCAAGCAAAACTAAACTACACCGATAAAAATGATTTAGAAAACTACATAACTGACAAATTAACTACAAATGATAAGTGATATACCCTGTGTTATATTGTGTGGCGGCTCATCTAAAAGGATGGGAGAAGATAAAGCATCTTTGCCTTTTTTGGGTTTTGAGACACTTTTGTCTTTTCAAATAAATAAATTGTCAAAGATATTTAAATATATATATGTATCTACAAAATACTCAAATCATAACACAAAAGGCACTACTATTATCTTGGACGATGACAATACAAGTTCACCACTTGTGGCTATAAATACATTGTGTTCGTATTTTTCGAAAAAAAATGAAAAACTATTTTTCACAATACCAGTTGATACACCTTTTGTGTATTTGAAAACCATAAACAAACTTATAAAAAACAACAAAAATTCTATAGCAAACGAACATTATCTTGTAGGTGTATTTGAAACAAATATACAAAAAGATATCAAACAAATGCTTGACAAAAATAGGCACAAAATAGAACAACTACATAAAATTATCAGCACAAAAGTTGTAGTATTTCAAGATGAGGAACAGTTTGCCAATATAAACACAAGAGAACAATATGCAAAATTTGAATAAATTTAAAAAGGAGAGGTATTGACAAAAATACACGACGCTATATTTATAGCAGATTCACACTACAACAGTAGTAGAACACAACTCGAAAATTTGCTACAAACTATCAAAAACAGTGATACGAAAAATATATTTCTCGTAGGCGATATATTTGATTTTTTGTCAAATGATATAAGCTACTTTAGACAAAAAAATAATAAAATAATAAACATAATAAATAGTTTATCAAAACAAAAGAATATCATATATCTCGAGGGTAATCACGACTTTAATATCAAAGATATTTTTCCAGATTGTCGTGTAGTTACAAGAGAACAACAACCATATATGTTTGTGTTAAATGAAAAAAAAGTTGCTCTATCGCATGGCGATATATTCACTGCAATTTTATACAATATATATACAAAACTGATACGGCACAAATATATAGGCAAAATTTTAAACAAAATCGATGTCTGTGGATTTATATCTAAAATCGTAGAACAAAAACTAAAAACTAAAAAAATATGCAAAGAGATAAAAGATTTTGACACTTTTGCTAAAAAAAGATTAAAATTTTATGATAAATACAAAGCGGACATAGTAGTTGAAGCTCATTATCATCAAGGTAAAAGATACAAAAACTATATCAACTTGCCAAGTTTTGCATGTAGCAAAACATATTTTACTCAAGAGGATATGTATTGATATTAAGCAAAAAACTCACAAGTTTGGTGGGCAAAACAAATGCAAAATACGAACTAATAAAAAATAAAGATAAGATATTAGTCGGTTTTAGTGGTGGTAAAGATTCGTTAAGTTTGATACATATTTTGAAACGAATGCAAAAAATTGCTCCTTATAGTTTTGAGTTTGAAGCTGTGACTGTGTCTTATGGTATGGGTGAGAGGCTTGAATTTTTGAAAAAACATTGTGATAATCATAACATAAAACACAACATAATAAACACAAAGATATTTGAAATATCAAAAGACAAAATACGAAAAAATAGTTCATTTTGTAGTTTTGTCAGCCGTATGCGAAGAGGCCATTTGTATACTTATGCAAAAAACAATGGTTTCAACAAGTTAGCTTTGGGGCACCACTTGGACGATGCGGTTGAGAGTTTTTTTATGAATATGTTTTACAATGGCACCATGCGAACTATGCCACCTATTTATGAAGCTGCCAATAAACTCAAGGTTATAAGACCGCTTATGTTTTGTAGAGAGAGGCAGCTTGCTGGTTTCGCAAAAGATAACAACATAGAAACGATAAACGATGAAAATTGTCCAGCATTTAAAACTAATATCAAAATGCCACACGCAAGAGCAAAAACAAAAAAATTTCTCAAACTTCTTGAGACAGAAAATCCAAAACTTTTTGTATCTTTTAAGGCTTCTTTTGCAAATATACAAACAGATAGTTTTTTTAATAGAGGTGCGGTATGATAGAGCTTTATAAGGATATCCTTTAGAGATACCCTTTGTTGTTTATATTATTGTTCTTGGAAGTTTGTGGCTTATGTTTGTGAGTATTTCATAGGTTATAGTATTGTGAAGTTTCGCCAATTTTCGCACATCATCAAAAAGAACCACTTCATCGCTATCACCTTGAACACTAAAATTATCCATAGAAACCCTGCCTAAAATTTGTTTACCACTTGGGGTTTTGTATGTTTGATTTTCGTTTATTCTAAAAAAACCATCGCCATAACCTATATCGTAGTTAGATACTACAAAATTATCTTCACAAGATACAAAACTACTACTTCCGTAGCCTACTGTTTCACCTTTGTTTATAACTCTTGTTGAGTTTTTGGAAGATAGCAAACTAAGCACTGGTTTGAGGTTTTTTTGTATCTCTGGTATATCGATATAACCATATATTCCTATACCCACTCTTGCTTTGTCATAAAGATTGTTATTTACTTTAAATACACCACTACTGTTTGCAATATGTTTTTCAAAAAACTCACCACAAGATATCTGCTTGATAGCATTTTGATATATTTTCTCTTGAGTTTTTGTTTTGTCGTTATTCTCATCGGCACAACACAAGTGTGAAAATACACCAGATAGTTTTAGATTGTTTGAGATTATGAGATCGATAGCTTCTGGTATCTCGCTTGTTATTATGCCATTTCTATGCATACCCGTATCCAATTTTAGCTGCACTTTTGAATTTTTTACAATATGTTTGATATCGTCTAAAGAGTTTATGGTTATGTCATATGAGGTTTTTATTTTGGGAATTTCGTTTAGAATATGAATAGATTGAAAACCAATACTGCTAACTATTTTTGCCTCTTGTATGTTTCTTACAAAAACTTGTTTTATGCCATAACTTTTGCAAAGTTTTGCTATTGTTTGTATGCCATGTCCATAGGCATTGTCTTTGAGACCAACACAAAGTTTGTCAATAGAGCCTAATTTTTGAACAAATATATCCATATTGTCATATAAGTTTTGTCTGTGTATTTGAACCTTTGCCATCAGTATTTCTGCAATATCGTGATAGTTTCTATGTGAGAACTCCACATAAATTGATCAAAAAAAGCCATCTTTTTTATGCGGTGTGTTTTTGTGATTGTTTGTAGATTTTTACTCAAAGTATCAATACAGCACGATATATATATAATTTGCTCAAATTTTTTAAGTATATCTAATGTTTTGTTTTCTACTCCTGCTCTTGGCGGATCTACAAGTATAGTGCTAAAGTTGTAGTCATTTATGTTTATATTTTGTTCTTTTAGCCTTCTAAACTCTCTTGTTTTGTTTATAGCTTGAGCAAACTCATCGCTACTTAGTCTTAAAAATTTTATATTTGAAGTGCCATTTATAAAAGCATTTTGTCTTGATAGTTTTATAGATGTTTTGTTTATTTCGGTTGATAATATTTTCTCAAACTTGTTTGAAAGCGCTATCGAAAAATTGCCAGCCCCACAATACAATTCACACATATCACCACCTGCTTTGATATTTTTGTTTATGAAGTTTATCATCTTTTGGTTTATTTCGTGGTTTGGTTGCGAAAAAGTGATATCTTGGTAGTTGTATTTATATATATTGTTTTTTACTAAAAACTGATTTTGTATTGTGTCGTTTTTTAATACCAGTTTTTGTTTTTTGCTTCTACCAATGATATTTATATTTAATATATCTTGAAGCTTGTTTGCTTTTGTTTGCCAAATATCACACAATTTTTTATGGTATTTTAACACAGCTATAGTATCGTTTTGCGTTGAGTTTAGAAACTCAATACTAAAAAGTTTTTTAGACAATATATCATCGGTTTTGATATGTTTTAAAAGTTTTGGCATAATTTCACCTGTGCGTTCATCTACTATGACACAACTATCTATAGTGAAAAGTTTTTTTTCTGTGTTTGTCATAGCATATTTGATATCGGTTTTTTTGTGAAATACTCTAAACTCACTACGAGAGCGAAAGCTTGGTTTTGAGGTTTCAAAAATATCAAACTCTTTTATGTCATACTTTTCTAATCGTTGTTTTGCTTTTTTTAGTTTAAGCTTAAGTAAAGTGGAGCTATCAAGCAAACCAAGACTACACCCGCCACAAGTTTCAATATACGAGCAGTTATTTTGCATCTGTTTTTATCATAAAAGCACCAGTAGTTTTGCCTATAGTTATATTCCCTGTTATATTCCATGCCCCTTTGTTTTGTATATGAAATATCTGTGTTTCGCTACTGTTTAAGTTCAATGCTTTATCATATAGATGATTTGTAGTTTTTGTTACTACTATATTTGCTTGAAAATTATCTATTGGTTTGCCATTTTTTGTTTTTATATCTATTTTCAAACTATTTGAACCCATTTTGAGTATTGATTTTCTTGTGTTTCTATTTTGTATAACTCTTTGTGAATAAAACATATCTTTGGTATCTATGCCATTTATTGTATGGTTGTTAAATACCAACTTGATATCATAGTTGGTATTTAGAAAATTATTTGCTTTGGATATATTGTTAAAATTGTCGTCTACTTTATGATAAGTGCTCAACAAACTATTGTCTTCATCTTCGCCTACATCACTACCAATAGTCACATATATAGTCCAGATGATAAATCCAAGTCCCAACAAAAACTTTAATACAAATATCGTATATAGCAGGTATTTATTCATATTTGTTCTTTTTTAATTTTTTTTCTCTCAAGATGATAAAAAAGTATGAAATAATACCAAGCAAAACAATAGTATATATAAACATTTGCCATATGCTTCCAGCTGTTTTGCCGGCACTTCCTATGCTGCTTTTTAATTTTATGTTTTTTGATTTTGCTATCACATCAGCGATTTGAGCAACTCCATTTAGCACTGAAGCACTAACTTTAGATTGTAGCTCATTTTTATCAAAGGAGGCTAAAAGAGGCACCATATAATTGTCTATAATATCGTCTTTGTTTATAATATCTTTGATATCTTTGCTTGATATCATATTGATGTATTTTTGCTTTATAGACAAAAAAACAACAACATATGAACCATCTGTCGTGGATATTATTTTTTGTTCTTTTTGTTTGATTTGTTTTATCATATTCTCTACACCAAGCTCATCGCTTAATCCATTGTCTTTAGACAAATGGACATAAATATCTGTGTTGGTTTTTTGTTTCAACTCGTTTGTAATTTCTTGTAACTTAACTACTGCTCTTTTATCTATCAGGTTGTCATCTTGTAAAATTGTAGATGTGGCAACCGATACAAATAAAATTATACTAAATATATATCTCATATTTTTTTATCCTTTTGTTGAACTCGTAGTTCATATTTTGCTCCAATTCTTTATACCAATTTTCACTCTTTTTAGCATAAACTGCTGGTAAATACACTATGGAAACTGTAGCTTTTTTAGCTTTTAGTTGTTGTGAGTCTATACAATTTCTTGAGCCTATTATGAGTATCGGTTGTATTTTTGTGTTATGTTTTTCTGCTATTATTTTAGCACCCATTTTAAATTTTAGCATCTTTTTGCCATCGCTTCTTGTGCCTTCTGGAAATATAGCTATGGGTCTGCCATTGTTTAAGTGTTGTTTTGTTTGTTTTATTAGCTTGACCAATCCAGCTTTGTTTTCTCGGTCTATGATTATCATATCTGGTATCTTTAGGATTTGCCCTAAAAATGGTAAATCTGCTATCTGTTTTTTTGCTACCCATGCTAAATTTTTAGGATAGAGGGCTTCAAATATGATAATATCCAGTATGCTCTGGTGGTTAAACACTACCATTTGAGCTGTTTGGTCTAATTGCCCTTCAAATTCGAGTTTTATACCTAAAATTTTTAGCTGTAGTTGTCCCCAAGTTTGCCGTATTTTATGGTTGTGTTTTTTAAAAATATACATTATCACAATAGTTGTAGTAACAGTAAATAAAAACTGCAACATAATAAAAAAATATCTAACTCTACTTCTCATCTTTAACCCACCCAATTGTGCTATCTTTGAACACCACTTTAGTGAAGCCATTTTGTGTTTTTAGCACGCCTACTTTTTGCGTTTGTTGTGTTTTCCTGAACACTGTAGATCGTTTAAGTGGTTGTATGTATATGTTTGTGTTTGATTTTATTGTCATAGTTCTATTTGGCCAAAGCATATAAAAAATCAACACACCAAGCAAACCAATAATCACAAACAGAAACTTTTTTCTATAAATAAAATACAGACCAACTATCAGCAATATCACAAACAAAACCGCAAATATTCTGTATGTGTTGAAGTTTGATTTTTGCGGATTTAAATTAGTTTGAGTGCTGACTAAATCTTCATCCAATTTTATATCAAAACTTATATATTTTAGTTTTTTTTCTTGGGTATTGAAGTAGCTAAACTTTATATTTTTTGTGTCTATTGGCGAAAATAGGTCATAAAAAATTGTAGCTTTGCCATTTTTTTTGCTTATGTCGTTTATACTTTGTGAGTTAAATCCTTGTAAGTGAAACTGTTCTATGTTTGAATTTATAGCTTGCAATTTGATGATAGTATGAAGCTGGCGGTTGTCGTATTGTTTGGTTTTGTGTGCGAGTAGCTGCATACTATCTGCTACTACTTGACTATATGTTTTGTCTTTTATCTCTATAGTTTTTATCTCTACAGCAAACTCTTGTATTGTTTGTGTATATAACAATCCATTGTTGGCATCTAGTAGGTCAACTGTGATTTGTGGCATGGTATAATCTTTTGATTTGATATTGACTATATAACTATTCATAAATATATTTTGACCCTTTTTAGTCCAAAGAGAGTTTTTGTTTAGTATGTCTATGCCTTTGTATTTGCTAAATGTAGTTTTGATGTTATGATACTCTTTTGAAAATATCGTAGCTTTTATAACCATCTCAAATGTTTCATCTATATATACATCTTGTGGGCTATTTTCATAAGACAAATACAACTCATCGGCAACCAATGAGCTAAAAACAATCAACAATACAAAAAGTTTTTTCAACATACAAGACCTTCTAACATATTCTTGCCATCATCGCTTCCTAATAGTATTTCCATAGCTCTTTCTGGATGCGGCATAAGACCAAATACATTTTTTGTTGTATTACAAATTCCAGCTATTTGTTCTAAACTACCATTGAGCACCTCAAGAGCACCATCTTTGTCGCAGTATCGCAACAATATTTGTTGGTTTTTTTTCAAAGAATCTAATCCCACTTTGTCTATATAATACGCTCCATCGTGGTGTGCTACTGGTATATTTAAAAGTTCATTTGTTTTGTAAAGTTGCAAAAATTTGTTGTCGTTGTTTACTACTTTTATATGTTGAAATTTTGATATGAAGTGTGTGTTGTCATTTCGTTTTAAAGCTCCGGGAAGCAAGCCTACTTCTGTGAGTATTTGAAAACCATTACAAATGCCAAGCACCATGCCACCACTTGAAGCAAATATCTTGATACTATTCATGATGTTTGACATCTTGGCAAGCGCACCTGACCTTAAATAATCTCCATATGAAAACCCACCAGGAAGCACAACAAGCTTGGTATCGTTTGGCAAACAATTTTCATCGTAGTTTATGATAGTGGATTTTGCGTTTAGTATATCGAAAGCATATTTTGTATCATACTCACAGTTAGTTCCGGGAAATCGGACAATCACTACACTCATATAATTATATCTATATTATAATCTTCTATAACCGTATTGACTAACATATCTTGACACATTTTTTCTACTTTTTTTATCGCTACTTGTTTGTCAATATCGCCTAACTCTATATTGATAAGCTTGTCTATCTTTATATCTTTGACTATGTCGTCATATCCCATAGTGCAAATTGTGTGATATGTAGCCTTTCCTTGACTATCAAGAACTCCGTCTTTTAAACTAATTTTAACTATCGCTTTCATCCTAATATCCTTTTAAGCACCTCTTCATAAGCTACTTTAACTCCACCGATACCTTGTCTAAAGCGATCTTTGTCTAAACTTTCGCCTGTATTTGTATCCCAAAATCTACAATTGTCAGGGCTTAATTCATCTATCAAAATTATATTACCTTGTTTGTCTTTTCCAAACTCAAGTTTAAAATCCACTAACTTTAAACCGATATTTAAAAAAAATGGTTTAAGTATGTCATTTATTTGCCTTGCTTTTGTTCGTAAAATATCAAGCTCATTTTTATTTTCTACTAAGTTCAAAATCAAAGCATGCTGGTCGTTTAACTTTGGGTCACCTAACTCATCGTTTTTATAGTCAAACTCCACAAGAGCAAATGGCAACACAGTGCCATCTTTTATGCCTAAATTTTTAGTCAAGCTTCCTGTAGCTATGTTTCGCACTATTACTTCTAAAAGTATCACTTCGCAATTTTTATGCAACATATGGTTGTCATCTATATTTTGCACAAAATGAGTTTGCACTCCTTTGTTGTTGAGCAGTTCAAATAGATGTGAAGATATTTTATTGTTTAGGGCACCCTTGCCAAGTTCGTTGTGTTTTTTCTTGCCATCAAACGCAGTTAAACTATCAGTAAATTGTGATATAAGCAAGTTGTCATCTGTCGTTCGATAGACTTTTTTTGCCTTACCTTCATATAGCAGTGTAGTTTTTTCCAATTAGTTTCCTTTTGTAATTATAAGTGCTTTTAAAACATTGACGGCATCATTGAGTTGGTTATCTTCTTGGAGGTTCTGGTTTGTTATTGTATTTTTATCCTTCTCATTTTTCTCGTCCTTTTTGCTTGACTGTGGTTTTTTATTTATTTTTTCTAATTCACCTTTAAGATGCTTTTTCAAGTCTGCTTCTTTCAAATCAAACTCATCTTTGTCTTTTGATACTGATTTGCCTTTGAAACTTTCTATATCTGGAGATATTCCAACTGCTTGTATAGTTCTGCCACTTGGAAGATAATATCTTGATATTGTTATCTTGATAGCTTCTAATCTATTGTTAGCAATAGGTAGAATTTGCTGAACTGAACCCTTGCCAAATGTTTTATCACCAACTATTATAGCTCTTTTGTGATCTTGTAGGGCACCTGCTACTATCTCACTAGCACTAGCACTTCCACCATTTACTAACACTACCATAGGTTTGTCGCTTTGTGTAGCATATTTTGTCGCTTTGTATATTTTATTTTCTGTTTTGTCTTGACTTTTTTGCGATACTATCTTACCTTTGCTTACAAACATATCAACCACGCCAATAGCTTGGTCCAACAATCCACCTGGGTTGTCTCGTAGGTCTAACACTATGCCATCGTGATTTTTATTGTTGTTTAATCTTTTTTTCAACTCCTTGACAACTTTGGAATCAAACGAAGATATACGAAGATACAACATATTTTTGTTTTGAATTGTTTTAGCAAAAACAGATTTCACTTTGATGATATCTCTCGTAATAGGCACAGCGATAGGTTTTCTTTCTCCTTTTCTAACTATAGTTAGCTCGATATTTGTGCCCGGTTTTCCTCTCATCAAGCCAACTGCTTCGTCCAATTTCATACCTATTGTTGATTTGTCGTCTATTTTGAGTATAATATCACTTGACTCTATACCTGCTTTTTTAGCTGGTGTGTCATCGATAGGTGATATCACAGTCAAAACCCCATCTCTCATACCTATAACGATACCAAGTCCGCCAAATTCACCTTTTGTGCTTTGTTTGAGTCCTTTGTATCGCTTTTTGTCAAGATAACTTGAATGTGCATCAAGCTCGCTCATAAGTCCGGCTATTGCTTTGTTTACAATATCGCTCATATTTTGGTCATCTACATAATATTTTTGCACTACTTCAAGCACATATGAAAGTTTTGCTAAAGCTTGTTCTCTTGATTCATAATCATCTTTTTTGTTTGTAGATGAGTTTGCAGATATAAACAACACAAAACATATTGAGACTACTACAAATGTCAGTTTTTTATACATTATAATCCTTTTTTGTTTATTGTATCTAAACATACTTAAAACAATAATATTGTCGTAGTAAATAGTATCTGAGCGACAAAAACTATTAGGCCAAGTTTCAAGCCAGATAGACCATTTTGTGCTATATCTTTGATATCTATACCAAGTCCAATACAACCCAACGCCACTACAAGAGTAAAGTTGCCAATATATGAAAGTATCTGCAAAATATATTCTGGCAATACAGAAAAAGTAGACAAGATAGAAAAGCCCAAAAATCCATATATAAACCAAGGAGTTTTATTTGTTTGAGTTTTTGTTTTATTTTTTAGCATATATAAAAGTAACAAAACTAAAGGCGTGAGCATAGCTACTCTTGCCATTTTCACAATAGTGGCAGTTTGTCCTGCTTCATACGAAACCATAAAACCACTTGCCACTGCTTGTCCAACTCCTTGGATAGTGTTGCCTATCAATATACCTGTGTTTATGTCATCAAACAAAAACAGAGAAAAAGTAGGCAACAAAAATGCCCCAAAAGTTCCCAATAAATTTATAGTGCCTATAGCAATAGCAGTGCTGCTTTTGTCTAATTTCAATATATCTTTAGTAGCTGATATAGCTGCTGTGCCACATATAGCAGAGCCTATAGCGATACCCATAGAGAGTTTTTTGTCAACACTCAAAAGTTTTGATAACCACATAGCAAACAATATCACAAACACGATAGATAGCACAATCAAAAACAAAGTTTGCCAACCTATATTGTGTAAAACAGTCCAGTTCATATTGATACCCATAAGAGATATAGCTATATATAATATCTGTCTTTCGCCAAAATTTATGCCACTATGGTATTTTGTATCTAATTTGATACTATTTGCTACAACAAGTCCAAAAAATATAGCCAACACAACTGCACTAATAGTCACATATGAAGAGACCACAAGTGCCAATATAGCTATAATAACAGCTAAAAATAAACCATGAAGCTTTGATTTTTTGCTATGTATGTTTATCAAGATACACCATGATAGCTTTTTGCATATGAAGTCTGTTTTGAGCTTCTTTGTATATATATTTTTCATATTTTTCAAAAACTTCTGCCGTCATTTCATAACCTCTATATGCAGGCAAGCAGTGTAAAAATATAGCATCTTTGTTTGCTTTTGACATCATATTTGTATCTATCGTGAACCCTTCAAAATCTTTGATTCTTTTTTGTTTTTGTTTCTCTAACCCCATAGAAACCCAAGTATCAGTAGTAACAACAGTGCAATCAATCACTGCTTTGTACGGGTCGTTTGTGTAGGTTATATTTGTTTTGTTTTTATTTGATAGTTTGTTTGAAAGCTTTTTGATATCATCTTTAATCTCGTACCCTTTTGGTGTAGCTACTCGAAGTTCAAATCCCATAACCGAAGCTAACATGACCCATGAGTTTGCCATATTGTTGCCATCGCCTATGTATGCTACTTTTAAGTTTTTATCTAATCCCGCTTCTACAATAGTGAGATAATCAGTCATAAGTTGCATTGGATGATATATATCAGTTAATCCATTTATCACTGGCACAGTTGAGACAGAAGCAAAGAGTTCAAGCTGTTTTTGGCAATCATTTCGTATCATAATCATATCCACCATACTACTTATGACACGACTTGTGTCTTCAACTGGCTCACCCGAACCTAAGTGAATATCACTTGAGCTTAAAAATAAACCAACACCGCCCAATTGATATATGCCTGTTTCGAAACTCACTCTTGTGCGTGTAGAGCTTTTTTCAAATACCATGGCAAGTGTTTTTTTTGGCATATAGTCTTTAAATAAACCTAATTTCATCTCTTTTTTTATTTTTATTGCGAGGTTTATCATATGCAGAAGTTCATCTTTTGAAAAGTCTGCTATAGTTAAAAAATGTTTCATATATATCCTTAATAAAAAATAACTATATCCAAATAAACTTATATAAAGAATATTGTTGTATTGTTTTGTGCTTATTTTTATGATGGTTTTTAAGTTTTAAGACAAATATGATAATATGCCAACAAAGGACAAGTATCAAAAAATTAAAATGCGCCAGTATAGATGGGTTCGATGCTATTAGTGTAGAAGTTGAATCTACATTTACAAAAGGTTTACCAGCGTTTAGTATAGTTGGACTTGGCAACAGTGCAATACAAGAATCAAAAGACAGAATCAAATCCGCCTTGCTATTCAATGAGTTTAAATTTCCCCCCAAAAAAATCACAATAAATTTAAGTCCAAGTGAAATAGCAAAAACAGGCAGTCAGTTCGATGCGCCTATTGCTTTGCTTATCGCTTTGCAGGAACAAAGAGTTGATTTTGAAGATTTTTATATGTTTGGCGAGCTTGGACTTGATGGTAGCTTTAAAGATACTAAATCTATATTTGTGCTGGCACTTTCATTATCACGAAATAAACTTATAAAAAATGTGCTTGTGCCAATAAACTCAGCTCAAAAATTGTCAATAATTCCAAACATAAATATATATGCAGTAAATAACCTAAACGAAGCTATATCGTTTTTTCAATCTAACAACAAAGAGCAAAGCAGGGTTAAAAACACAGGTTTTGAGTTTGATTTTCTTGAAATCCATAATAAAAAGTATTATTTTACAAAAACTTTTGAGTTTGATTTTATTGATGTAAAAGGTCAAGATGTGGCCAAAAGAGCTGCGCTTATAAGTGTATGCGGTAGTCACAATATCATATTTGAAGGCAATCCTGGTTCTGGAAAAAGTATGATAAGCAAAAGAATGAGGTATATTTTGCATCCTATGTCGATAGATGAGATACTTGACAAAATTAAGCTTGATTCTATAGAGTTAAAAGAACCAAATTTCACACCTACAAGAAACTTCGTATCGCCTCATCATACTGCTTCGAAAGCATCTATAATAGGTGGCACAAAGATAGGTGAGATTGGTTTGAGTGATGGTGGTTTGCTTTTTTTTGACGAGTTGCCACACTTCCAAAAAGGTATCATAGAAGCTTTGAGAGAACCACTCGAAGACAACATAGTAGCCATAAGCAGAGTAAATGCCAAAAAACTATACAACACTAAATTTTTGTTTGTCGCAGCTATGAACCCATGTCCTTGTGGCAATTTACTATCTACAAAAAAAGATTGTCGTTGTAGCTTGCTTGATATACAACGATACAAAAGTAGACTGAGTGAACCGTTTCTTGATAGGATTGACTTATATGTTGCTATGAGTGAAGTAGCAAAAACTGACAAGCCAAGCATGAATAGCAAACAGATGTTTGATATAGTATTAAGAGTATTTACCACACAGTTATCAAGAGGCCAAAGCGAGTTAAATGGCAAACTAATAGACAAAGATATAGAAAAGCATTGCCATCTTGATAACATCGCACAAGGTATCATGGACAAAGCCATAGAGAACTTCAATTTGACATACCGAAGCATAAAAAAGGTTCAAAAAGTAGCAAGGACTATAGCCGATATTGAAGGCAAAAAAGATATAGATAATAGTTGTTTGCTTGAAGCACTTAGCTATAGGAGAAGATAATTTTTTTCTTTTAAAGTCTTTTTTGTTGTAAATATCGTAGTAAATTGACAAATTATCCCAATAGTATGGTCTTATTTAAGAATAATTTGTTAAACTTTCATATCTTTAGTTAGATATGTATGATTTTAGTTTTCGATTATAAAATTATAACTGTGTATTTGTGACTATTGATGATAAAAAAAAGGATGAAAAATGAACAAGATTTTCAAATTATGTTTTGTTGTATTAGCTTTTATTGGGCTAACAGCAACAGCAGGAACTTTAGAGGATACCAAAAAACAAGGTTTTGTTAAATGTGGTATAGATGGTGGTTTACCGGGCTTTTCAGAAGTGTTAAGTGGCGGTAAATACAAAGGTATGGATGTAGATGGTTGTAAAGTTGTAGCAGCTGCTGTTTTAGGCGATGCTTCAAAAGTCAAATACATTCACCTAAATGCAAAAGAGCGATTGAGTGCTTTGCAGTCTGGCGAGATTGATTTATTGTATAGAAATACAACATGGACACAAACAAGAGATACATCTTTGGGACTTAACTTTGCTGGTGTGAACTACTATGACGGACAAGGTTTTATGGTAAACAAGAAACTCAAAGTTAAAAGTGCCAAGCAACTAAATGGTGCAACATTGTGTATCCAAGCGGGAACTACTACTGAGCTAAATGTGGCGGATTATTTTAGATCAAAAAAGATGAAATACAAAGTAAATACTTATGATACAAATGACCAAGTGAGAAAAAGCTATGAAAGTGGCAGATGTGATATACTCACATCAGATGCTTCACAACTGTATGGACTAAGAACTATTATGAAAAAACCATCAGACCATATAGTCTTGCCAGAGATTATATCAAAAGAACCTTTAGGACCAGTAGTTCGTCAAGGCGATGATGTATGGTTTAATATAGTCAAATGGACATTAAATGCACAAAAATCAGCTGAAGAGTTGGGTGTTACAAGTAGAAATGTAAACAAAATGAAAAAATCATCGAACCCAGCTATCAAAAGATTGTTAGGAATTGAAGGTAAATTGGGTGCAAACCTAAAGCTAAATAAAGATTGGGCTTATCAAATCATCAAGCAAGTAGGAAACTATGGTGAGATGTTTGAGAGAAATATAGGCAAAAAAACACCTCTAAGAATAGACAGAGGTATAAATGCCCTATGGACAAAAGGTGGATTGCAATACTCACCTCCTATGAGATAAAAAATCAAATTTTTAAGGCAAGATAACTCTTGCCTTTTTCATAACTACAAATCAAGGATTTATATTTTGGGATTATTAAGAAATCAAAAAGTTAGAGGTTTTATATTTCAACTTCTTAGCGTTATAGCAGTAGTAGCTTTTTTGTTTTATATTGGCACAAACACTATGACCAATATAGAACAAAGAGGCATCACAACTGGGTTTGCTTTTTTAGATAGCACGGCAGGTTTTGGTATAGACGAAAGCCCTATAGCATATCAAGAATCTGACACTCACTTTAGAGTGTTTTTAGTAGGGCTATCAAACACTATTATAGTCAGTTTAGTTGGTATAATATTTGCTACTATTTTAGGACTTATCATAGGTATATTACGATTATCAAAAAACTATCTAGTAGCCAAACTAGCTTCTGCTTATATTGATATATTTAGAAATATCCCGCTCTTGCTACAGATACTTTTTTGGTATAATGTAGTGCTCAAAGCTATGCCAAGCCCTAAAGAGAGTTTCTCTTTTTTTAATGAAACTTTTTTTATAAATAATCGTGGCTTTATCATGCCTGATTTTAGTTTTAATGCCACTATGCTGTCAATACTGGCTGGTTTTGTTATAGCAGTGTTGGCTATATATGTTTTAAACAGATGGGCAAATAATCGTCAAGAACTCACAGGCGAAACGCTCTCTGTATTGCCGATAGGCTTTACTCTTGTGCTATTTTTACCTCTCATAGGGTATGTTGTAAGCGGAACAGATTTGCAGCTTGATTATGCTACACTTGGTGCTTTTAATTTTGAAGGTGGCAAAACAATATCGCCAGAGTTTTTGGCTTTGACTTTTGCTTTGGTTATATATACAGCGACTTTCATAGCAGAAGCTATACGAAGTGGTATAGAAGCGGTAAAAACAGGACAAAAAGAAGCATCGGCATCGTTGGGGCTGACAAACTATCAAGCACTCAAACTAGTGGTGCTACCACAAGCCATACGAATAGCGATACCGCCTACTATCAACCAATACCTAAACCTAGTCAAAAACTCATCTTTAGCTGCTGCTATTGGCTACCCTGATATAGTTACGATATTTTCAGGAACATCGCTAAATCAAGTAGGACAGGCTATTGAGATTATCGCTATCACTATGGCAGTTTATTTGGTAGTTAGTTTGCTTGTATCTGCTTTGCTAAACTACATAAATCACAAAATGAAAATTAAGGAAAGATAAGATGGCAGTATTTCAAACAATCCAAACCCAAGAAGCACCATCTAACACTAAGGGAGTAGCACACTGGATTAGGGTAAATCTTTTTAGCACTCCTGCAAATATAGCTATGTCTTTTACTGCTATTGCTTTGTTGTTTTGGATTATTCCTCCATTTGTCCAGTGGGCTTATGTAGATGCCAATTTTGTTGGTGATACTAGAGAAGACTGCACGGGTGGTGGAGCTTGTTGGGTATTTATAAAGATGAAGCTAGATATGTTTATGTATGGCTTTTATCCTGCTATCGAAGTATGGCGACTTAAAACTGCTTTGGTGTTATTTTTATTTGTCATCGCTGCTTTTAAATATCTAAAAAATAATAAGCTTATATTTTTGGTATTTAGTTTGTATATGGTTGTGGCATATATCTTAGTAAGTGGTGGCTACTTTGGACTTGAGACAGTGCCTACAAACAAATGGGGCGGACTTATGCTCACTATCGTAGTAGCTACCGTGGGCATAGTATTTTCTTTTCCAATTGGTATCATCATAGCTTTTGGTAGGGCATCTTCCTTGCCTGTCATACGAAGTATTTGTGTAACTTATGTAGAATTTATAAGAGGTGTGCCTCTTATCACTATACTTTTTATGTCTTCTATTATATTACCTCTGTTTTTTCCAGAAGGTATGACTTTTGACAAACTACTTCGTGCATTGATTGGTATTACATTTTTTCAAGCTGCTTATGTAGCTGAGATTATAAGAGGTGGTTTGCAATCTATTCCTCAAGGACAATATGAAGCAGCTGATGCACAAGGATTTTCTTATTGGCAAAAAATGTTGCTAATCATACTACCACAAGCTTTAAAAGTAGCGATTCCAAACTTGGTGGGTGCTTTTATATCATTATTACAAGATACAACTTTGGTGCTTATCATTGGATTATTTGATTTGCTTGCTATGGTTCGTGTGGCATCGGCTGATTCATCATGGATAGGTATGGAAACAGAAGGTTATGTATTTGTAACATTTGTTTTTTGGGCATTTTGTTATTTTATGAGTTTATACTCTAAAAAACTAGAATACAGATATAACACAAACCTAAAATAGGAGAGAAATTGAAAAAAGACAATATTATAGAGATAAAAAATCTAAACAAATGGTATGGCGACTTTCATGTCCTAAAAGATATAAATATGCAAGTCAAAAAAGGCGAGATAATTGTAGTGTGTGGTCCTAGTGGAAGTGGCAAAAGCACCCTAATAAGATGTATTAATTATCTGGAACAATTTCAAAAAGGTAGCATAACAGTAGATGGTATAGAAGTAGTAGATGATATCAAAAAAATCAAATCTATAAGAGAAGATGTAGCTATGGTGTTTCAACATTTCAACCTTTTTCCACACCTGTCTATCATAGACAACTTGACACTTGCACCTATTTGGGTCAAAAAAAAGTCAAAAAAAGAAGCCACCGATATAGCCATGAAGTATCTTGAAAGAGTAGGCATAGCAGACCAAGTAGATAAGTTTCCAAATCAACTAAGTGGCGGGCAACAACAGCGAGTTGCAATTGCGAGAAGTTTATGCAAAAATCCAAATGTTATGCTATTTGATGAGCCAACTAGTGCTTTGGATCCTGAGATGGTATCGGAAGTTCTTGATGTTATAGTAGAGCTAGCAAGTGAAGGACGAACCATGATATGTGTAACACACGAGATGGGATTTGCTAAAAAAGTAGCGCATAGGGTAGTTTTTATGGATGAGGGGCAAATAGTGGAAGAAAATACTCCAGATAAGTTTTTTGATAGTCCAGAAAGTGATAGACTAAAACTGTTTTTAAAGCAAATTTTATCACACTAAATTGACATCTTTAGTAGTAGCTGAGTTTTTAGGTATAATCTCATTTGCTTTGAGTGGCTTTTATATAGCCACCAAAAAGCAGCTTGACCTTTTGGGTATTTGTATAAGTGCATTACTCACAGCACTTGGTGGCGGTATAGTTCGCGATATGATAGTAGGTATTTATCCTACATCTTTGAGCTCTATTTTTCCTATGGCACTGGTGTTGGTAGTGGTTGGGCTATTGGTAGCTTTCAAATTTCACAAAAAAAGCACCTTTGAAAAGAAGCCTTTTTTCGTAGTCATAGATGCCATAGGACTTGTATCGTTCTCAATTGCAGGTGCCTTGTTGGCAGTAGAGCACAACTTTGCTATATCTGGAGTGATTATATTGGCATTTATCACAGCTATTGGTGGCGGTGTATTTAGAGATATTTTACTCAATGTAGTGCCATATGTCTTGATAGGTGGGTTTTATGGTGCCATATCAATAATCATTGGTATTGTTATATATATTTTGAGCTTTTATGGACTTTTGGGCATAATATCTTTGTCTATTTTGTTTGTATTTTCTATGTTTTTAAGAATATTAGCTTTTAGACATAGCTGGAAACTACCAACACTAAAATAATTTTTTATAGGAGAATATAAAAACAATGTTAGATATTTATACCCTTTCTATGCTGTTTTCAATAGCCTCTTTTACATTAGCTACCGTGCTAACACCTGGACCAAACAATCTTATGCTACTTAGCTCGGGTCTAAACTTTGGATTTAGAAGAAGTTTGCCACATATGGCGGGTATTGCTTTTGGTTTTCCTTTTATGGTGATATGTGTAGGGCTTGGTGTTGGAGTGGTATTTGAGCTTTTTCCTTTTGTTTATAATATCCTAAAAATCATAGGTATATCATATCTTTTTTGGATGGCTTGGCAAATTGCTATAAATGATACAAGCTTAAATCAAGAAAAATACAAAAAATCAAAACCTTTTACATTTGCACAAAGTGTGCTATTTCAATGGGTTAATCCAAAGGCTTGGATTATGGCTATCACATCAACTGCCACCTTTACAAAAGGAGATGAAAATACATTTATCCAAGTGTTTATCATAGCATTTATATATATGCTAAGCGGTTTTATATCTACGAGTAGTTGGACTATTGGTGGAGTGTTTTTGAAAAAAATCATAAAAGATGTAAAAACCATAAAGATATTTAATATCTCTATGGCTATTTTGATAGTAGCTTCCATATTACCTTTTATATTTGAAATGTGATATAAAAAGCACATAAATCATCGCTTCAAATACAAAATATTACAGTTGTTTTTTAAGCACAACAAGATATAATAAAAAATAAAAAAGGTTCACAGTGTGAGTATAGCTGTTATTTTTGCGATGTTTTCATTTTCTCTTGCTACATCTATATCACCTGGTCCAGTTAATATGATGGTAATATCATCAAGCATAAGCTATGGTATCAAAAAAACTATGCCATTTATATTAGGAGCTACTATTGGCTTCACACTATTACTAGCTCTTATTGGATTGGGACTTATAAATATATTTGGCAAGCATACTGTTTTGGTTGATTATTTTGAGATAGCAGGTGCTAGTTTTATCATCTATTTAGGATACAAAATAGCCACCTCTACACCTACCTTATCTACAAAAAATTATGATAAAAAAACTTTGAAATTTTATGAGGGTTTTTTATTGCAGTGGCTAAATCCAAAAGCTTGGGTAGTTTGTGTATCTGGTGTTTCTATGTTTGTAAGTGACAATAGCACTTTTGTTTTGTTTGTTTTTATGTTTTTTGTAGTATGTTATTTTTCACTTTTTAGTTGGGGTTTTTTGGGACAAAAAGCGATAATACTTCTAAATAGTAGCAAAAAAATTAAAATTTTTAACTATTTTATGGGTGGCATACTTATAGTTTCGGCTCTTGTTTTGATATTGACAAACTTTGCTTTTATTTTAGGTCACCTCTAAAAACCTCTGTGCTCATAGGTTTTTAGAGGTGACCTTTATTTTAGTAGCTCTTTTTAGTTTTGTGATAATTTATAGCTTTGGGTTATTGTTATTTTAGCTTCATCTTTGCCATATATTTGGAGTTTGGATTTACATCTATGGTATTTAGTCTGGGCACAAGCACGACATCCATATCTTCCATAGGTATAGATCCTAACAACACTTCGCTCTCACCCGGTAGCACCATAGCATTGCAACTGGTGGTTCGGTTTTTGAAATTTATTTTCAGTGGTCCTACTACATCCAGTGCGGCCATAGTGCCATCTGCCATCTCGGCCTCTTTTGTCTCTATATACATAAGATCAAGTTGATTTTGTATGTGTTCATTTATACACATCATATATGCACCACTATCTACTAGTGCTATGGTTTGCACCTTTTTTATATCAGTTTTTTTTATATAGCCTTTTCGTTCGAGTTCTATATCACCTATACTTACTAACTCCAAATCTGCATATATCAATCCCATAGTTTCCCCTTTTTATAAATATACAAGCAGTATATCAAAAAAAAATTAAGCATACTTAATATTTATCTATAAAGATATTATACAACTGGAGCTATCAAGATAAAAAAATAAAAAACAGCGTTAAAACATAACCACATCCATAGTAGCAACTATCCTGCTACCCCACTCGTTAGGGAACGATAGCACGAGTAAGATAACTAAGAAGCCAAAAAATATTGTAGTTCATATCATCACTCGCAACTAACATCTCGTCACTCAAGTGAGACAAAACTCCATCACCTACAATATAGTCCTGATACCTTTGGCATTTGGAGCAGAGAGCACTTGGTTGTCTTGTAGTTGGTCTATGATTGTAGCAGCTCTGTTGTAGCCTATTTTTAGTTTTCTTTGCAAGTAGCTTATAGATGTTTTTTGGTCTGTTATGACTACCATTTTCGCATCTTCGTATAACTCATCTTTGTTTGTGGTGTCTGTGCTGTCTTTTGAAATACCACCTATACTTATATTTTGTTTAATGATATTTTCATCGTAGTTTGGTTCTTGTTGGTCTTTTAGAAATTGCGCTACTGTATCGATCTCCTCTTCTGTCATCCAAGGAGCATGAAGTCTAACAATCGTTGAGCTTCCAGGAGGTGTAAATAGCATATCGCCACGACCTAAAAGTGCTTCTGCTCCCATACTGTCGAGTATTATCTTGCTATCAACTTTTTGTCCTACTTTGTAGCTAATACGACTTGGCAGGTTTGCTTTTATCAGTCCTGTTATGACATCAACCGATGGTCGCTGGGTCGCTACTATCAAGTGTATGCCACTTGCTCTTGCCATCTGGGCTAATCTTGCTATACTTATCTCTACATCTTTGCCACTTGTCATCATAAGATCTGATAACTCATCTATGATTATGACGATATATGGTAGTTTCTCTCCATCTGATTTTGCTACTTTTTTGTTGTAGTTTTCTATATTTTTGGTTTTGGTGTTTGCCATAAGTTTATATCTATTTTCCATCTCAACTACCATATTTGATAGCACATTTATAGCGATAGATGGTTTCGTGATCACTGGTGTGAGAAGATGTGGTATATCGTTGTATATAGAAAACTCAAGCATCTTTGGGTCTATCATGATAAGTTTTAGGTCGTCTGGCGAGTTTTTAAACAAAAGTGACATAATCATAGCATTGATACCTACACTTTTGCCACTACCTGTGGTGCCTGCTATTAGTAGATGTGGAAGTTTTTTGAGATCAGTTACAAAAGAGTTACCTACAATATCTTTGCCTAATACGATAGTCAAAGCAGACGAGCTATTTATAAACAGCTTGCTTTCGAGTAGTTCTCTTATGTATATGATATCGCTTGTGTCATTTGGCACTTCTATACCTACGACATCTTTGCCCGGTATTGGTGCTTGTAGTCGTATGGTTTGAGCTTTGAGTGCCATAGCGAGGTCGTCTTGAAGGCTAAGTATCTTTGATACCTTCACGCTCGCAGCAGGTTTAAACTCAAATGTAGTCACAAGTGGTCCAGAGTATGTTCGTATCACATCTCCTTCTATCTTAAATATAGCCAATTTTTCAAGTAAATTTTGAACTTTTTTGTCTATATCGCCTTCGTCTATTTTAGTGGTTGCAGTGCTTGGTTTTTGAAAAAACTCTGTTTTTGGTAGTTTAAACTTACTATTTGTAGTTCTTTTGCCTCGCTCAATAGTGTGAGCGAGCAACTCTTGGTTTTCTGGTAGTTCTTTGACTATGGTTGTAGATTTTTGTGGAGTTTTTGTAGGTTTATATGTGTCATTTTGTAAGGTTATTTTAGGGATATTGCCAGTTTCGTCGAGCACGGCACGTATATCATTTGTTATTTTTTTTGCTTGTTTTGATGTCGGCGTTTTATATGTTTTGGTAGGTATTTGTGTAGGCTGTGTTTCGACACTTGGCTTTGGTTGTGGTGGGTATTGGACTTTTTGTTTTGATGACCCAATAAAAAATCTTTTGATATCAAACAAAAAGTCATCTTTGTCAAGGTATTTACCAAAAAATAGTATATATGTAGCGATAAAATTTATGACTATGATAAGCCAAATACCACCAAACCCAATAGTTGAATATAGTTTTGATACTAATATGTCACCAATTTTGCCAGACAAAGAGCTATCTATAAGCAAAGACTGAAACATCAAAAATACAACAAAAAACAAAAACAGCACAAAAGAGTTCAAAACGATATTTTCTATCTTTGAGAAATTGAACTTATAAAGAGGATATAAAAGAACCAATAAGTATATATAACTTATAAATCCAATATACTCCAAACTGTATTGAGCTACCAAAAATCCAATATCACCCACTATCTTTTTGTCTGGAAAATAGCACGAAAATGTGATAAATAATGCTACAAATACCAAGACTATAGAGAAAAATTTTTGTTTTATCTTTTGTCCTTTGGTAGAAGCTTTTGGATTTTGCTTTGGATTTTGAGCCAAATTTTATGCTCCATAATTGGAAAACCTGTGTATTGTTTGTGGCTATTTTTTATGGTTTTTGTTACACCACTTCTCGCAGATATAGTAGTGTAGGGCGCTATGCTTAAGTGTCCTGACACTCCACTTTGGGCTCCTATTACTACATAATCGCCAAGCTTGGATGAGCCAGCGAAGCCACATTGGCCTGTGATTATAACACCTTTGCCTATATGACAGTTGTGCGCTATGTGAACCAAGTTGTCAATTCTCACACCATTTTCAATAATAGTTGCACCAAATACTGCTTTGTCTATGGATGTATTTGAGCCTATCTCCACATCATTTGCAATTTTAACTACGCCATTGTGATGTATTTTTATATATTTGCCACCATCATTTGCAAAACCAAAACCATCACTTCCTATGACTGTGCCAGCATGAATTATACAATCATCACCAATAGTTGTGCCACTATATATGCTAACATTTGGGTATATTATACAGTTGTTGCCAATAAATACATCGTCTCCTATAAATACACCATCAAATATGACCGAACCTTTGCCTATAGTTGTGTCAAATCCCAAAGCTGTATTTTCTTTTAGTTTGGTAGTTTTGTCTATGTTTGGTTTAGCACCAGTTGTTTTATATAGTGGTTTTGAGAATAGTTTTGTAGTTTTTGCCATAGCAATGTATGGGTTTTCACATACTATTGGCACGGATGTTTTGGGACATAGATTTGAAAACTCTTTTGTGACAAATACAGCTGAAGCTTTTGTCTGTTTTAACTGTTCTTTGTATTTTATATCGTGCAAAAAGGTTATCTCTGTTTCTTTTGCATTTATTAAGTCATTTAGTCCTGATATATTTATATCATTTGTTATTTTTATATCGTAGTCTTTGGCTATTTGTGAAAGTTTCATATTGTATTGTATCATTTTACTATAAAAGTATCGTTTTGTCTGTCTTTTTTTATTTTGTTGTGTGGTTTGACCAAACCATGCATGGCTATGTGTATTTCGTGCAATTTACAAGCTTGCATATAACCAATAGCCAAACTTAAGTTTGCCACCGCTTCTTTGGCATCTATGCTATATGGCACAAAAGCACCTGTAAATACAATATTTTTATTTTTGATTTGTTTAGCTACAAACTCACAACTTTGGTTCATAGTGTCGGTGCCGTGTATTATTATTATATTTTTTTGTTTTTGTTTTTTTATGGTATTTGACAACAATTGTCTGTCGTTGTCATCAAAGTCAAGCGAATCTTTTTGGATTATATTTAAAATCTTGATATCTTTTTTAAATACTATTTTTAAAATATTTTTTAAATCAGCTTCATTTTTATTTATATTCATATCGCCTGTTTTTTGATTGTAGATTTTGTTAAATGTTCCACCAGTATTTATAATCAAAATATCTTTCATAAAGATCCTTGTGTTTTATAACTACTTTTAAGCAGATACATCAAAAATAAAACCACAAAACTGATACACAACATCAGCAAGCTATATATATGCGCCATATCGTAGTTTAGAACCTCTACAAACTCATATATAGCTACTGAAGCTACTTTGGTTTCATCTGGCACGCTTCCGCCAATCATCAGCACCACACCAAACTCGCCAATAGTATGTGCAAATGTTATGACAACAGCTATCAGAATAGATGGCTTGATATTGCCTAATCCTACCCACAACATAGTTTGTAGCTGATTTTTTCCATATACATATGAGGTCTCTATGAGATTTTTATTTAAACTTTCAAATCCTGCTTGAAGTGGTTGGACCATAAATGGCAAACTATATATACAACTCGCCACCACTAATCCTTCGAAACTAAATATCAGTTTGATATCAAAGTTATTTATCAAAAACTCACCTACTATTGAGTTGGGCGAAAATAACACTAACAAATAAAACCCTATGACAGTTGGAGGTAAAACTATAGGCATAGCGCTCAATGCTTCAATAGCTGGCTTGAGCTTTGATTTTGTTTGACTTATCCACCAACTAAGTGGCACAGATGTAATAAAAAGTATGATAGTAGTTACAAAAGCTAACTTAAAAGATAAAAAAAGTGGGTTAAGATCAATATCCATATTGTTTAAATATCTTTTTGGCTTTCTGTGACAATAAAAAATCAAAAAATAGTTTTGTCTCTTTTTGGTTGTTTAGTCTTATCATAGCTTGTTTAATAGGGTCATATAGTTTGCTGTCTATATGAGTGTAGTGTGTTTTTATTTTTAGGTGTTGTAGCCTTTTTGCCTTCAAGGCAGATAAGGCTACTATACCATAATTTGTAGAGTTAAATGCATAAGACAGTGTTTGAGATATGGATTCGCCATATACAAATTTGTGTTTTATTTGATTGTAAAGTTCTGCATTGATTAAAGCTTGTTTAGTAGCCACTCCATATGGAACTGTAATTGGGTTTCCAACAGCAAGTTTTTTTACAAGAGGCAAATGGTATAAGTTTATACTTTTAAATTGCTTATTGACACTTATAAACACTAATCTTCCTTTAGCATATACTACTGGTTGGCTATATGATTTATTTGTATTGTATAATTTTTGAGCATATAGTTCATTTGCTGACATATATATATCATATGAAGCACCATTTCTTATCTGTGCGTATAGTTTGCCACTGCTACTTATAGTAAAATTGACTTTAATATTTGGATAGCTTTGGTTGAAATTTTTGACTAATTGTGGCATGACAAAAGCCAAATTTGCACTTGCGGCTATATTTATGGTTTTGCTATACAAACCAACACACATAAATAAAATCAACAAAAGTTTCATGCCAGCATACCTTTTCGTTCATCATCACTCAAATAACAAGATGGATCTTCGCCATACAAATCACCACTTATTGCATATGCTCTACTTCTACTTCCGCCATTGCAAATATCAAGAAAACTACAACTTGCACATATACCGCTTATGTCTCGTGGAGTTTCTCTCAACCGCTTTAATATATCGTTATCTCCTATCCATATGTTTTCAAATGAAGTATCAAGATAGTTGCCAACTGTTTTTGGAAAAAATGGGTCAGGTTTTATGTTGCCTTCCCAATCCATATTGCCAAGTCGCTCACCCGCACTATTGCCACCCCATTTTTTTAAGTTTTTTTTCAAAGGTTCTACAAACTTGCTATAGTTTTGTTCAAATTTTTTGATCAACATCACAGCATCCATCTCCATATTGCCCGTGACTATATCCATATCATCGCCATTGTTATAATACTCAAAGGCCTTATCTATTATAAAATTAACATATTTTCTGCGTTCATCTTTGCTTATATCAATTTTCAAGTTTTCTAAACCCCTACCAGAATAAACCAAATGCGATATGTATAGTTTGTGAACTTTTAATTTTTCAGCTAAATCAAACATATCATAAAAACTTGTTTGGGTTTCGTTAGTCAAGGTAAATCTTATGCCAGCGTTGCCTCCTGCATCTTGTATGTGTTTTATACCCTCTATCGCCTTTTGATACGAACCTTTTTGGCCTCTAAAAAAATCATGTATCTCTTCTATACCATCTATACTTATGCCTATATAGTCAAAAGTATCTTTGATTTTTTTAGCATTTTTAGCATTTATATACATACCATTTGTAGATAGATAGGTCATGATGCCGTGTCGTTTCATCTCGTGAGCTATATCAAATATATCTGTCCTTATGAGTGGTTCCCCACCACTAAATATCACAAACTTCACACCAGATTTTCTCATAGATGGTATTGTGTCGCATATTTGAGCGAAGCTTAAACTATCTTTTGCATTTGCATCGGCTTTGCTGTAGCAATGATGACAAAATAGATTACATCTATTGGTGAAGTTCCATATCATGATAGAGCCATCAAGCTGTCTTGTGGGTTTGTTTTCTAAAGTTGATTTGATTATATTTGAAAGTCTAAACACTATTTGTCCTTTTGTTTGACGATAAAGTTGGTGATAAGCTCAAGCTCTTTATCATCTATCACATCTTTAAACGAAGGCATAACCGAGCGTTTGTAACCCAAATGCTCAAACATAGATTTTGGAGCTATGATATACCCTTTTATTTGTGCTTGTGTTCTATTGTTGGCTATAAACTTAAAGCTAGGTCCAAATGCCACAGCGGTTTCATGGTGACATCCCCAACAATATGTTCTAAAAACCTCTTGCCCTGTTTGCAAAGCATTGGATTGCACCAACACCACACATAAAAAAATTACTATTTTAATCATCGTCTATATCCTACCTTTGGTATAAGTATTGTCATATTTAATCTATCTTTCATCTTGCCGGCATATTTCAAAGCCTCTTTGCCAGTACCCCAAAAAAAATCAGCCCTCACTTCACCTTTGATAGCCCCACCTGTATCAGCAGCTATTGTTAAAGTATTTAAACTATCTTTTGTATAAGGGTTGAAGCTTTGCACAAATACAGGAAAACCAAGTGGCACATATCGCCTGTCTACAGCTATATTTCTTTTGGCTACAAGCGGAACACCAAGACTGCCAGTAGCACCAAACTCACTGAAACTAAAATATACCTTGCTTTCATTTAAGTTCAAGAGTTTTTGTGAATCTTTTGGGTTTTCTTCACACCATTTTCGTATAGCATCTAATGACATATTTTTATTTTTTATCGCTTTAATTTCAAGAAGTTTTTTACCAATAGGGTAAAATTTCTTGCCATTTTGGCCGGCATAAGCTACATTTAGTATGGTTCCATTTGTGAGTTTGACTTTTCCGCTACCTTGTATCTCCATAAAAAATGGATCAACTCTGTTGTCGGTATAAAACAAAATATTTTCAGCTTTGTGTTTGATTTTGTTAAGTTTTGCACGGCTTAATTTTTTTATCTTTTTATTTTTTGGCACTTTTAGCACTGGGTATCTATATTTTTTTGTTTTTCTTAAAGAACCTTTGAGTATTGGTTCATAATACCCTGTAAGAGTGCCATCTTTTTGTCCATTTGTTTTATATAATTTGTATGGAGTGAAATATGTTTTAAAATAAGTTTTGCCATCTGTATAGTTGTGCGATTTGCTACACACATAAGACAAGTTTGGATTTTTTGCACTTTTTTGACAATCTTTTTGAAACACTCTCAGTGCCATATCTAAGTCATCTGTTTCAAACCCGTATATATCTTCAAACTTTAGTTTAGCTAATTTTGCCATAGATATGCTTTCAATTTTGACAAATGTTACTTCTGTGATACTTACATCTGTTGTATCTTGTTTTGGACTACAAGCTACAAACAAATATATGACAACAAAAAATATGAGAATATATTTTATAGCCATTGTATTAGCCTTTTTAGGTCGTCTTGACTTGTCATATTTGAGCTAATCGGTGTGATTGATACGAAGCCATCTTTTATAGCTTCAAAATCACAACTTTTGTCATCGCTTTGCCAACTCAATGGATGCAAACCAATCCAATGATATAGCTCACCTCGTGGGTTGTAGTGTGTCCTCAAATCATCGCCATATTCTCTGTGTCCTGCTTTTGTGATTTTTATTCCTTTATACTGCGAGCATTTAAGTTGCGGCACATTTATATTTAAAATTTTTCGTTTTTCTATTGGGTATGAACTGTCAAATATCTTTTTCGTTGTGTCATGTATGATTTTTGAAGCCAGTTCAAACTTGTAGTCATTTTTGTTTTCGTTTGGTTTGAGATTGTCAAATACTTGAGATATAGCTATAGCATTAACCCCGTGAATAGATGCTTCTAAAGCTGCTGCTACTGTGCCACTGTATGTGATATCTTCACCCATATTTGAACCTATATTTATGCCACTTATGACAAGGTCTGGCTTTTTGTCCTTAAACAAACTATGAAGCGCTACAAATACACAATCAGTAGGAGTGCCATCAATTGTATAACTATCGTCATCAAAACTTTTCATAAACAACGGACGGTTCAAAGTCATACTGTGCGATGACGCACTTTTGTTTTGTAGAGGAGCTACACAAACTATATGTGCCAAACTTTGCAAGCTTTTTTTTAAAACTTTTAAGCCTATAGCATCGAAGCCGTCATCATTGACTATAAGTATCGTTGGTTTCAATATCTATTTTCTTATCTTTGCTGTAATATCACCATACATCATAACATCTTTCAAAACTGCCTTTTTCCATATGCCAGAGCTCTGTATATCAACAACCAATTCACCTTTTTTGCTGTTGAATATATCTTGGTTTATAACTATAGCAAACTTGCCATCTGCTCTTTTTTGAACTGTTATCAAACCGTCGTTTTTGCTTGAACCCACTGCTTTAAATTTGAGCAACTTTCCTGCAGGACTATTTCTTATCGTTTCGCTTGAGTTTATAAACAAAGTTAATACATCTTCTTTAGTATAAAACTTGTATTTAACTTTTTCTTTACCTGACCTTTGATAATACACTACTTTGTTGATATGGTCAAATGTGTATGTGCGGATTTTGTGTTTGCTTTTTGTTTTTGCTGATTTGACATATTTTGTAGGCACTAGTTTGCCATCGATTATGTTGCCAACACTTTCGTATTGTTCTACCAAACCACCACTTAAACTACTTGCTAACCCTGAAGTTGCTACTATCGCTTTGATTTTATATGTGCTGGCACTTTTGTCAAAATATGAAGTTATGGTGCCGATATCTGAAAATATACCGAAACTCACATCGTATTTTAGCACTGTTTGTTTTGCATATATAGAACCTACTATCGCTATAATTATCAATACCTTTTTAAACATTTTTATCCTTTGTGGCATTTTATCTAAAAAATCTGAAAGTTATAATGCCTTGAGATATTTTTCACTATTTATAACCACGCAATACGGTATTTATGATAGCAAGAGTATCTGCTTTATGTGATGGACTTAGCATGCCAAAAATTTTTAGCATTTCTAAAATTATAAAATAATTATTTTTATCAAATACAAAATATGCTATCTCCTTGATGTTAGCACAACGACCCAATAATGAAATGGATGATTTTAATTCTGTTATTGGAAAACAAAAATACAGCATAGGTTGGGTTCCGACAGCTCGTTGTTTTTCTCTAATAGTAACTTCTGCTATAATTTCAAACTTTCCAAATTGATAAACTAGCTGGGGATATTCTATCGTCAAGGCATTAAATTTTATCCCATTAATTTCTTTTTTATTTGGATGAGTTCGTTTTATTTGACAATGTTTATGTTCATTTAGTAAATTATCGTCATTAATGCTTATAATATAATTTTTTAATAAGATTAATTCTTTTTCTTTGATAATGTTCCATTTGGAAAAATAGTATAAATATTCTGATAATTCATATAAAGATTTATTTTTACCATTGTATGCTTCAAATGTAATCGTTTCTAATGTAGTTTGATTAAAGTTTTTATTAGTTTTGTGTATATCATAACCAATTTGCCATTCAACATAATTATTTTGCAAAAAAGGGTTGCTTCTAGAAGCATATGGTAGTCCATAATCTAAAATAGAACTCCGTTTTTTTATTCTAATTTTCCCTGATGTTGTTGTTAATGGGATTTTAACTTCAATACTTTTTTCTTTTTCGTTTGCTAAATTAATTTGCATAATGTTCTCCTAATAATTGTTTTAAATATAATTGTATTTTTTCCTTTGCAAGGTTTTTATAGTGTGTCTGACTAAAATCAAATTGAGCATAATACTGTCTTAGTTTAGGTTGATAAAATAAACTATCTAATATAAAATATTTTTTAAACTTTAGAAATAAACTATTGTTGATTATCACATCACAATTGCCTAAATAGTATGGAACATGGCTAATATATCGCTTAAATACATCAATATATATATAGTAATCTAACTTTTTTTTATCAACAACAATTGTGTTTGAACTTGCTTTTTCAATGAATGTTCTGTTTCTTTTTAGAGCATTTATATCTCTTATGGTCCAAAATAAAATAGAATTTTTATCAGCTTGTATATATTTGTTAGGATATTTTTTTATATAAGTAGATATATAATCAAAACTATTTTGCTTAAAAAACAGATCTTTTTGGATTTCAAATTTGAAATGTTTTATATAGTCACAATTCATTCCGTCTTTCTCCTTTTTGTAAAGAGCTATAACGATAGGAAATTGCATATTTTTTGATGTTTGTCTAAAGCTTCCACTACTGATAATTTTACCTTTTATTAGTTTATAGTTTCTTGAAAACTCTTTAAGTAAATTAAAGTTTGTTTTTTTTATCAAATAAGACAAAGGATGTAAAACACAAACTATATCCGCATTTAATTTATCATATGATCTCAAAAATGAAATACCCAAATCTCTTGTTTTGATATTGTTATCTATATTAAAATTAATTTGTTTTATATTATTTCGGATGATTGAAGTTCTATCATTATATGGCGGATTTCCTACGATACACAGCTTATCATTTTCATTTATTTTGTATTTTCTTCTACTTACTTCGCTTAGAGCATTGTGATTAAACAAACAAGCATCATCTATATTTTTATATGAACTTGAGATAGCAACTTCGTCAATATCATTTCCTATTTTTTTATTGTTGTTGCTCTTTTTTTGTAAAAAATTACCATAACCACAAGAAGTATCCAATACAATAAAATCATCATCGATATGTGGCTCTATAAAATCCCAAACAGTATCAACATGTTTTGTATCTGTGTAATAACTGCCTAAATTGATCCTGTTTTTATATTTTAAATGGTTTTGCTCTGTAATTTGCACTATAATTTATTTTTTATTATTTCAAGTTGATTTTGAAATCCCCCGGTTTTATATTCTTTTGTATATCGAACGATTTTACCACACATTGTATCATCAAGCTTTAGTTGATTGTTTACTATAAGACCTTGTAGCTCTCTTACTAAATCTTGTCCTCCACCTTTTCCATTTATTGGTTTTAAAAAATCTTGACACTCTTGATTTGTTAGTATTATTGTTATTTGTTTCATTTATCTATTCATCCCTTTAAGTATTGTATCAAAAAAATATAAAAGTAATGCAAACAGACAAAACATTGATTTTTATGCTCTTTCAAAGACAAGATGAAGTTTGTGAGAAAGTTTCAGTAAAAAACGATAAAATAAACAAAAAAGGACAATTATGAAAAAAGATATACACCCCAACTTCGTGGATTGTAAGGTCACTTGTGCATGTGGCAATAGTTTTGAAACCAAGTCAAATACAGACACCATGAATATAGATATATGTTCATCTTGTCATCCATTTTTCACAGGTGCACGGACAGTTGTAGATGCCACCGGACGAATAGACAAGTTCAAACAAAAATACAATATGAAATAAACTTCGGCTTACAGACACAAAACAAGCATTTATAGTAAATAAATATATGAAAAACACTACTCAATGTTGAGTTTTTTGCCCACTCCTATAGGCAACCTTGAGGATATCACATATAGAACCATAAAGCTACTAAAAAGTAGTGAAGTGGTGCTGTGTGAAGATACAAGAGTAGCCAAAAAACTTCTAAAACTTCTAAACGAAAAACTATCAGCCAACATAGATACAAAATCAATACAATTTATAAGCCTACACTCACACAACGAACAGCACTTTTTGCATAATTTATCTTATGATTTTTTCAACAAAAACATAGTGTATATGAGCGATGCAGGAACACCTGGTATCAGCGATCCGGGATATTTGCTTGTGAATTATTGTCACAAAAACAATATCAAGTTCCAAGTCTTGCCCGGAGCATCGGCATCTATAGTCGCAGTAGTAGCAAGTGGATTTGTAGATAAGGAGTTTTTATTTGTAGGGTTTTTGCCACACAAAAAACAAATAAAAACAGAAAAACTCCAACAAATACTTGACGATGGTTTTGTAAGCATCATATACGAATCACCTAAAAGAGTATTAAATTTATTGGAGCAAATAAATAGCTTAAGTTCAAATAGACAAATATTTATAACTAAAGAACTTACGAAGCTTCACGAACGGTATCACAAAGGCACACCACAAGAACTTTTAGATATATTGAAAGACCAAACAACAAAAGGCGAGTGGGTAGTAATCATAGATAAAGCACCAAAACAAAAAGGTGAACCAATATGTAAAACAGATATAGAAAATTTGAGCTTGCCACCAAAACAAAAAGCAAAACTACTATCCAAGCTCGCTGGTTGCGATACAAAAGATATCTATATGCAAAATTTAAAAACAAAGGAAAAAGATGGAAAATATATTTAGTTTATATCATGATGTGATTGTGTTTGTGCATGTCGTATCCGCTATAGTGTGGGTAGGGGGTATGATAGCCATAAGATTTGCCGTGCACTATGCTACAGCAAATATAAAAGACCCGACCACAAAATTAGGCATAAATCTAGAGATGCTTAAAAGATTTTTCAATATCGTTATAATTTGTATTTTTATATTATTGATTAGTGCTATTGTTATGAGTTTTTCATTTAAAGCAACCCAGCTATATCAAACAGTGATACAAAAAGAGATAGTATGGACAATTATGACGATAAATTTTGTATATATTTATATATTGAGATACCAAGCACAAAAGATGTATGACAAAAAAGATTATGTCAAAACCAAACAAAAACTATCGCCTATTTCACAGCTATTTATACCTATAAATATAGTTTTAGGTTTGGTAGCAGCATATTTGGGAATTTCTTTAAGATAGTTTAGATAGTATCTCGAAAAAAGGATATATATGACAAAAGAAGAGTTTGATAAATTTGATGATGATTATGAAGTTTGTAACTGTATGGGAGTTACTTTAAAAGAGATAAAAGATGCCATAAAAAACGGATGTGACACTATAGATGCCATCATGGACGAAACAGACGCAGGCACAGCATGTCAAAGATGCCAAAGTTTAGATGAAGACGATGAAGAAGAGAAAGACATTCACTTAAGTGAGATACTAAAATTTAGCAAATAGATTATAAAACTATCACAAACTATGACCCAATTTTGTTTTTTTGATATTTAGATAATCTTTATTTTTGGTTGTAGGGTTTGTGTGTATTGGTATTGTTTTTATTATTTTAATTTTTATGGCTGATATTTTTCTTGGATTGTTGGTTAGTAGATTGATTTGTTTTATCTTATAATAATCTAATATAAAATCAACTATTTTATAATCTCGCATATCATCATCAAACCCAAGTTGATGATTTGCCTGCACCGTATCCAAGCCAGTATCTTGTAGAGCATATGCTTGAATTTTATTGAAAAGTCCGATACCTCGCCCCTCTTGTCTTAAGTATATCACAGCTCCACCGTGAGTATTGATATAATCTAAAGCAAAGTTTAGTTGTGCTTGACAGTCGCACTTGATGCTCGATATTGCATCACCCGTTAGGCATTCGCTATGTATGCGAACATTTGGGGTTTTTGGCATATTTTTTGTATAAATTACCAGATGTTCTTTGTCGTTTTGTTTAAATGCTTGGACCAAAAACTCACCATATATTGTAGGAAGTTTTGCTCTGTTTGATATGTCGCATATCATTTTTTTGATACCTCTTTGTATAGTTTGGCGCATTTGGTTGATAACTCTCTTATTTTTAGAATATATGCTTGTCTTTGTGTTACACTTATAGCTTTTCTTGCATCGAGTGTGTTAAATATATTTGAGGCCATCATACATTGGTCATATGCAGGAAGTGGTAAATTGTGTTTGAGGCAGTTTTCGCACTCTGTTATCGCATCGTCAAAATGCTCAAATAGCATATGGACCGATGCTACTTCAAAATTGTATTTGCTAAACTGCTTCTCACTTTCGTAGTGTATGTCTTTGTAGGTTGTTTTGTGTTTGCCATCTATTGTCCAAACTATATCAAATATACTATCAACTCCTTGTAAATACATAGCTAATCTTTCTGTGCCATATGTTATTTCTGCTGGAATTTGTGTCAAGCTTATACCTGCAACTTGTTGAAAATATGTAAATTGTGTAATCTCCATACCATCAAGCCAAACCTCCCAGCCTAACCCCCATGCTCCAAGTGTAGGCGACTCCCAGTTGTCTTCTACAAATCGTATGTCGTGCTTTTTTGTATCAAGTCCTATGTATTCAAGCGATTTTAAATACAGATTTTGTATATCTTTAGGGTTTGGCTTCATAACCACTTGAAACTGATAATAACTTCCCAGTCTATTTGGGTTTTGCCCATATCTACCATCGGTTGGACGGCGACATGGTGCTACATATGCAACTTTCCACGGCTTGTCGTCAAGAGTTCGTAGCACGGTAGCTGGATGGAAAGTCCCAGCACCACTTGGTATATCGTATGGTTGTAGTATGTTGCAACTTTGTGTCGCCCAATATTGCTGGAGTTTGAGTAGTAGTTGGCTAAATGTTAGCATATGTTTGACCTTGTTTTTTGGTATTTTATCGTATTAAGCTAAATATAGATAATATATGATGTTAAAGATTAAGATATTTTTTTGCTACTTTGACTTTTTTATAATATTTATTTATATTATAAAAAAGTGGCAAAATTTATTTTTCTATGATAAAATACCAAAAATAAAATTTGACTTTTATATATAGAGTTTTATTTGCAATACAGGAGTATAGTATGGGTGTTTTATTTGTGATAATTCCTTTGGGAGTGGTTTTGACATTGGTTGTATTTTTATTTTTTGAGGCACGAGCTATCAAAGCGAACAGAGCTTCAAACTTGACAGCAGACGATCTAAATCAAAAATTTGAGAAATACGACACTGCAAACAACACAGGCTTTTTTGGCTTGGTGTCGTATGTCATTACTTTGGTGTTGGCTTTTAGTTCTTATGATCCATCGTATGGGTTGATACATGCTTTGTTATATATTTTTATCACTACATTTATAGGCTCCTTTATTATATTCATCATCAAGCTCAAAAGAAGCATATTGGTCAAAGTTTTTGCAGCATTTTTGTATGGTGTGCCACATATGATAGCATCAGCATTTGCATTTTTGACAACCTATTTGTTGATATAGAAGCAGACAATAAAATAGCTCAAAGCTACTACACAGGATAAGAAAAAATGACGACAGAAAATTATATTGTCTATTTGTTGTTGGTTATAACCATAACGCTGACACCAGGACCTGCTATACTTTTCATCATGTCAAACTCTATGCTACATGGTTTGAAGAAAACATTTTATATAGCATCGGCAAATATATTGGGATTGTTTTTTTTAGGAATTTTAGCCGTAAGTGGTCTTGGTATCATCATACACACCTCTGAATTTGTTTTTGATATTATTAAATACGTTGGCGCTATTTATCTCATATATCTTGGAGTGAAACTCATAAAACAACAAAATACAGGCTTCAATAATCCAAATGAATATGAAAATCATAAAATCATAAAAACAAAAAAACTTTTTTTTCAAGCTTTTACGGTCGCTATTAGTAACCCTAAAGCGATAGTATTTTTGACAGCTTTGCTACCACAATTTATAGATACAAAAGAACCACTGATGTTTCAGTTTAGTATATTGATATTTACTCTTATGTTTTTCAGTTTTATTTTTTTGATGATGTTTGCTGTAGTTGCCAATAGAGCTAAAAAATGGCTAAACAACCCTAAAAAAACTGCTATCGTATATAAAACAAGCGGCGGATTATTTATAGGATTTGGTGTGTTGTTGGGTGTATCATCTTATGAATGAGTATTTTTTATATAGTTTTATATAGATACCCTTAATATAAAAACCACATAAACACAAAGATTTTAAATAGTTTTTAGCATATTTAAAAAACATCTGTGCTTGTAGTTTTAAGTTGTTTTTTGTAATTTCAAGCTTTTGTTTGATGACTAACTGGTTAATTCAAAGAGGATTTGATTTTCAGCTCATAGGGATAGGGAGTATTTCATTTCCAAGATAGAGCTTGGAAATGAAGAAAGAAAAATACCCTAATCTTGGATACACCGCACAGTATGCCCACGGATTCTACTCATAGTGTTAAACCCTGCTCCACCCGTGCCGAATTCAAAGTAGCTAGCCGCCTGGATACCGAAAACATTAGATGTCCAATAGTAGCCGACAATGCCCCCACGATAAACTAAACCATCAATGTGATAGTGATAGCCAGAAATTGGTAGTTTCAAGACGCTACCAAATGCTCCTGCAGCATCTTCTGTAGCCCAGCTTGCTATCTCTGCTTGAAGTTCTGTTTTAGTCGGTAGCCTGAAGCCTGTGGGACAAGGATTGTTGGCTCCTGTTGCGCCATCCCACAATGTATCGTCTTGTGTGACTCTCCAGTCACCACTGCCTCCTGTTATAAAGTCACTATGTCCTGGATTATCTTCTTTGGTGTTCGTAGTGCCATTGGTTCCAGCTCCTGTGATGCTGTCTGTCCATGTGATACACTCATGGCCATCACTAGCTCTACCCCACTGAAACAATGCCCCATATGATAGGTGATCTGTAGAGCTTGTAGCTACTTGGCTAGCTCCTAAATTTCTATCTAGCCACGTTCTTGCCTGTGGTTGCGTTGGTAACTGTGCCATAGGTTTGTGTGCTACTACACATAGTAATTGTAGGATCTTCTACAGTATCGTTTATAGTTATAGTAAATGTTTTTGTGAACTCTGTTGCTCCTCCGTCATTGACTTTTATATCTATACTATAAGATGCCTTTGTCTCAAAGTCAAACGATGAGTCGGTCTTGAGGCTCGTGCCGTCTATAGTGAAGCTGACATCATCTGTGCCACCATCGAAACTATAACTCAATGTCCCATCTTCGCCATCGTCTGTAGCACTCAGAGTGCCTACTACTGTGCCGACCGCTACTTCTTCGTCTACATCGCTATTACTTAGAGCTATACCTGTGGGAGCTGTATTTACATCTGTTACATTTACGACCATAGCTTCGAAAAAGTTATTTGCTCCATCGTTTACATTGACTCGTATCTCTAAAGTTGGGTTGGTCTCGAAGTCTATAGCTCCTGCTACTTTCAAAGATGTGCCAGATATAGAGACCAAAGCATTGTCTGTATCACCTGCTCCAGATACTAAACTATATGTGTAGGTATTGCCAGTATCTACATCTGTATTTGATAATGTTCCTATAGCTGTGCCTGTAGCAGAATTTTCTGCAACTGTGTTACTACTTAAAGCTATATCTGTGGGTGCTTCATTTACATCTGTC
>QMKX01000009.1 GCA_003643835.1 Campylobacterota bacterium | reverse complement strand
CTCGTGGTAGCAAGCGAGTTGCTACTATAGATGTCTCACTCGTGCTATCACTTCACAGATATAAAATCTGTTTCGCTCTCTAACTCGTGGTAGCAAGCGAGTTGCTACTATAGATGTCTCACTAGATGTCTCACTCGTGCTTTGCGAGTGACGAGGCAGGAGCGACGAGTGACGATATGCACAACATTATTCTCGGAACCAAAGAACTCGTTCGGGGCCAATTGTTAAATTTATTTTATTGTGTTATAATACATAAAAGGATTTTATATGACTATGACAAACGAACAATTTGAAAAAGAGATGTTAGAGATAGAAAAACTCAAACAAGACATAGCACTTGATATGAAACGATTTGATGTAGAGTTATCTAAAAAAGGCTACGAGGCTTGGCGAGTGGCTATGTATGGTATAGCGGTAGGACTTGGAGGCACTTTCGCCATAGCTAAAACTATAAGTTTGCTGGGGTGGGTTGGCTGACAAGCATCAAGCTTTTATGATATTTGTTCATTTTGCTCCGGGCAAGTTACAAACTATATGTTAAGTAGTGATACATTTACCACTTGGCCTACATTTCACGGAAGTGTTTTTTTCTATCTTTAATATTGAAATTTGTGTATTTTATATATCATAAATAGCAAACTTCCCAACCCAACAGCCAGTGCTATAAGTGCAAATTCCACTACAAATCCTTTAGTTTTTTTATCTCTTGAAGTATTTTTACAAAAAGATAAAGTATAGCAAGACCTATAAATACTACTATAAATATAGCTAATACAAGTTTATAAAATCCCAACGAATAAAAACTACCAAATACCCAACCTATGAGCGAACTATTTATCACTATCTAAGGTTATGAATATAGCTTTCAAAAAACCTATAAACTCTTTTACTTCATCAATTTTCATATGACATTTTACTAATATAAACTTAAACGAGCTAAAATAGATGTCTCACTTGTGCTATCGCTTGACAGGAAAAAGCCTGTCTATCGCTCCTTAATGAGTGGTAGCAAGTGAGTTGCTACTATAAGATGTCTCACTCATTCGGATAGCAGATAACGGATACCTGATAACAGATTGTTCTCCGTTTTTTGTTTTTCTGTTCTCATCATTTGTCTCATGCGAGAGACGAGACAGGAGCGACGGGTGACGATATGGACTATTATATTCTCGGAACCCCTGACTACTTATCGCAGAAATTCACTTTGTGAACCGCTATCGCTTTTCTGGTCTGGGGCTGAAGCTTCAAACTACTACAAACAATAATACACACTATTTTATTGTTTATTTCATATTTTGCCTAAACAAGTTTAGGGTTTCCCAGAACATAACATATCTTGCTATTTTATTGGTATTTCGCTTTAAGCGGACAAACTATCATTGTGAGGCAAAGCCGAAACAATTCAGTTTCAAACCAAACATATGAAAATATCTTGATTTTATTTAAATATTTGCGGAAAAGGTGTCAAACTGTTTAAACAAAAAACAATATCTTTATATTGTTTTTTGTGAGTTTTTTACAGAAACATTTCACTTTAGACAAAGCGATTCTCTTGTTTTGTGTCTTTTTCTAAAAAAGGTACATAAGAGTGAAAGATTACAAAGTAAAAGTTTCAAACAAAAGCCAAAACTTTATTTAAATCCTTTTCATCTATGACAATATCTGCTTCATTTTTGAGTACCTCTTTTGCACAAAAGGCAATCTTGGTGCCGCTATGCTTGAACATACTTAAATCATTTGCTCCATCGCCTATACATAGTGTTCGCTTTTTTGGTATATCGAGGAGCTTTTGAAGCCTGTGTATCATATCGCCTTTGCTAAACTCGAACATCATCTCACCCCCTACTTCGCCTGTAAGAGTGCCATTTTTATGGTGAAGTGTATTTGCGAACTCTATATCAAAACCCAATATATTTTGGGCATAATGTGTAGCTATCGTAAAACCGCCAGACATACAAACTACTTTGTAATTTTTTTGTTTTAGATTTTGTATCATGGTTTTGGCACCTTTGATATATGGTAAGTTTTGGCATACTGCTACTGCTTGGTCGTATGGCATACCTTCAAGCAGCTTAACTCTGCTTATAAGTGACTCAAAAAAGTCAATCTCTCCTGCCATAGCATTAGTAGTGATAGCAGTTATACCTTCACCTACACCGTGTGCAAATCCAAGCATATCTATAGTCTCGCCATCCATCAAAGTTGAGTCAAAATCAAATACAGCTAAATTCATAAATCCTCTTAAGTTTTTTGTATTGTATCTAATTAAGTTTAAAACGATATAATACCTTATGAAAAAAATATTTTTGATAGTTTTGTTGTCGTGCGGTTTGTATAGTAGCAGTGTACTGAAGTTTTACTCCACTTCTAAACCTTTGCATAAATATATCATAAAATCCCAAGTTTCTGGGTCTATTACTTATATAAATGACGACATCAAAGGTAAATTTGCCAAAAACTCAACTATACTCAAAATCGATGACAAGGTAGATAAGGTGAGACTAAAGCAGCTACAAAACAAGCTGTATATCTTGAATAAACTTATAAACATAGAGCAAAAAAACTACAATCATATCAAAAAATTTAAGTTTAAATCCCAATTGGAAAAAGACGCACAACTAACCAAACTGCTTAACCTTAAATCTCAAAAAGCCGATATAAAACCAAACATAACATCGCTTCAAGAGACCGTGTCAAACAAAACTCTACTATCGTCAAGTGATTATATATATGATATAGCAGTAGAAGTTGGTGAGTGGGTAAATATGGGTTCGCCACTATATGAGGCACACGACTTAAGCAAAGCGAAGCTAACTATATATATCCCTATAGATATAGCAGGCCAAATCAAAACAAAAACCATATACATAGATGATATCAAAACCGCCTACAAGATAGACAAGCTATACAAAGTAGCAGACAAAAAGCATATATCATCTTATAAATGTGAGATAATCATAAATAGCCCTACGAACTTCTCAAGCTTGAAAAAGATAGAGTTCAAATAAAGGTGAGCCAAGATATCGAAAAGATGGTCTTGGTTTTGGCTTTATATAAAAAATCGCAAGACGAGACGACAGCCGATGTGTTAAACAAACTTGAAAATAGCGGTGCAGTTGCTAACACTGACAAACTGCTATCGCAACTATCTTATGAAAAAATATTTATGAACGATACCTTGACTTTCATAGGTGTACAAGAAGCAAAAAAAGCAGAGCAGTTTTTCAAGATTTAGATAAACAACCCAACATACCTTGCTAATTCTACATATAGCCCCGAACCAGAAAAGCTGGTGCGGTTCGCAAGGCGAATTTCTCTGATAAGTAGTTGCGGGGTTCAGAGATGAGGGACGAGGTAGAAGCGACGAGAGACGATATTGACTACAATAAACTTTCAAACTACAAACAATCATCTATACATTGCGAGGCAAAGCGAAATAATTCAACTTCAAACCAAACATATGAAAATATCTTGATTTTATTTTATCTTTACAAACCATGGACATTTTAAGTTTATTGTGCTATCATACAGCATGAAGACACAAGAACAACTGCTAAATCATAGAATGTTAGTCATAGTTTATACTTTTTTTACTATTGCTGTAAGTAGTGGAACTATTAGATTGATAACCAAAAACACAACCATGCTTGTATTGGATATTGTGCTATTTTTTATTGGTATTGGTGTAAGTATATGGTTGTTGTGGTCTCTAATTGGGGAGATTGTCAAAATCTCAAAAATCACAAAGGAATTAAAATGACCGAACTAATCACCACAGACATAATCAAATATATTGGTATATTTGTCATCACTACAATGTTTGTATTGTTTCTAATAAAAACAAACATAGAATCAAAAAAGTTTTGATACAACCATAAATAAACTAACATTTTTAGCTATTTAACATATAACTATAAACAACCCGACATATATCGCTATTTTAATATTTTACCCTAAATAAATTTAGGGTTCCGAGTGTAGAAATATATTCTATTTTGTTTTTTATTTCATATTTTGCCCTAAACTAGTTTAGGGTTCCCCAGAACATAACATATCTTGCTATTTTTATATTTTGTCCGAACAAGAGAATCGCTTTTCACAGAAACTTTTTTGCAGGCAAAAATCGCCACGGCTAGTTTTCACGAGGTGAAAATGTTTCTATAAAAGTTTCAAGTAGCTTAATTTTTTTATTTTGTTGTATCATATTGTTGTGCTGTTTGTGAGTTTTGCTAAATTTGTGTTTTTTTTGATTTTTGATCTTCACAAAAAATAAATAATCAGTATTTGCTGGTTTTATAGCTGCTCTTATAGCATCGAAACCTACAGCACACACAGGGTGTTTTGGTATGCCTGTATTTTTGTATGTGTTGTAGCTGGTTTTGTCGTGGTCTATCATATGTGCGGTCACTTTTGTGTGTGAGTATTTGCCATAATTTAGTGTGCCGTCCATCTGTAGTCTCATACCCAATTTTAGACGGTTGTGTATGACACTTGAAACTATAGGCATCTCTTGTTTTGATGCTGCTTCTTTTTGTATCACAGAAGCTATGGACACATATCTGTACCAATTTGTTTTGTTGTAGTGTTTAAATATCTTTAAACTTAACTTTTCATATCTTTTTTCTGTGTGACTTAACAAAAAATATATCACTCGGCTTTCCGTCATACCCAATGGTAGTGTGTAGGTGTCGGCTAATATATTGCCATCAAGTTTGTATGATTGGTTGTCATAGGCTGTTTGTAGTTTGTCGTATGATAAGTCTAATTTTTTAGATAATGTTTTTAGAAAAAAATAATATGTCTCACCGGGTATCAAAGTGATAGAAACTCCGGGAGATCTCGATGAAGTTAGGCGATTTAGAAAATCAAGTCTCGTAAGCTTTGTGGATTTTATATCTATCCAGCCTTTTTGTGGTGAGCCGAGCAGTCTTAAAGCTATGTTGTCCAATATATTTGATGGCTGATTTTGTTTGTTGAGGTGCGATATCGTATCGCCAACAGACCCAGCTGGGATATTTATGACCTTGTTTGTGTAAATTGTAGAGGAAAAATAAAACAATAACGATATAATAACCACATAAAGGCTGTTTATGGTTAAAAATATCTTATTTTGGTTTGTTCTCATAATCTTTGTTTTGTTCCTTTTGTCTGTATTGTCGCTTATAATTTTCGGCATAAAGATACCAAATATCCACTACCAAAATATCAAAATAAACTCATTGTATCTAAAACTTGATAAAAGATTGAACATAAAAGCAAACACCATAGATATAAGCTTCAAAACAAACGACAGCAACAAAAGCAAACCAGTAGATGACCAAATACACGATATACGAAAATATGTTTTAGATTATTTTTATTTGTTTGATTATATTGAGACAATAGATATAAAAAACTTAAAACTAAACAAATACAGCCTTAAGGTGTGGACAAATGGCAAGGATTTTAAACTATCGTCCATAGATTTTGATATAAATACAAATATCTTGATAAAAGAAAACAAAATATCTATAAACACAAAAAACTTGTATATAAACAAATATGACCTAAATATCGCAGGACAAACTGATATCTCAAAAGATGAGTATAAAATAGATACAAATATCACTGCTATTATTGATGATGAGTATAAATTTTTCGCTATCGCCTCGTATCAAAAAGATTATGTAGATATAAATATAAAAACTGGCTACTTAAAAGATTTGTTTTTTATAAAAAGATTTGCCAAAATAGACAAAAATATATCAGTATGGCTATACGACAATATACAAGCGAAACTCAAAATCAATAAAGCAAAACTAAAATACCACACCAAAAGCCAAACCTTGATAACAGACACGATACAAGCAGATGCCAATGTAACCGATGCTAAAATAAAGTTTCACAACAAACTAAACCAAGTAAATTCAAAAAACGCAACTATAAAATACGAAAATGAAAAACTAAAAATAACCCTGAACGATGGCACTTATATGGGTGCAGATATAAATGGCACAAAAGTAGAGCTCAAAAACTTCACAGGCGACAAACCACTGACACTGACACTAAATATAAACTCAAATGCGATATTTGATAAAAACATCAAAAATATATTGCATACTTATAAAATAAAACTACCAATAGTTCAAAAAGATGGCATCTTGCAAAGCAAAATTATGCTGACTATAAACTTGAAAGATTTTGACATAGACACAAAAGGCAAAATAGAGATAAAAGATGCCAACTTTGATATGTTTGATATGAAACTATATGTCAAAAAAGGTCATGTGAATATAGACAACAACATCATAAATATAAACAGCACCAACACTAAACTTCTCGGCAATATGCTGAAATTTGACATAAACAATATGACAATAGATACGAATAAATCACAAATAAATAGCGATATTTTTATAAATAGTCTTGCTTTAAAAGATGCTAAGAACACTATAATTGGACTTAAAAATAGACAAACAACTTTAGATATAAACTATAAAAATGGCATAACAATTGACACACCGAACTTAGATATATACACTGCGATAAAGGATGGCGTATCTTATATAAATATAAATAACCTAAAACAATTTTATGACACAAGTGCTCTTTTACAAGATATACAAATACTCGAAGGCAGTGTATTTGTGAAGTTTATAAACAAAAAAAATATACAGTTTTTTTTCAACATAGACAAACATAATTCGCCTTTGATGGTGGATAAAATACAACTAAATGGTGAGTTGAAAGATGACAACATAGATATTGTTTCAACTGATGATAATATAAAAATACACTTAAACAACAAAGAAACAAAAATTAATATAAAAGATATTGATATAAACACACAAAAACTAAAACCAAGCAAAAATGACAACACAACGATAAAAAAGACGACAATATCAGCAACATACTCAAACATAAAGTTTGGAGACAAAAAAGCTTTGTTGGCGACTGATTTTGACCTAATAATAGATGGCAAAAAGTTGTATTTTTTATCAAAATTTTTAGATACCTTTGTGTTTTTTTCCAAAGATGAGCTTGGTAACATATTTTTTAAAGTTGAAAATACACAAGATATATTTATAAATTCAGCTTTGGGTATAGGATACTTTTCTACTGGTGGGCGAGCAGATATAATAGGTGGCAACCAAAACCAAAACCAAGATGTTTTGTCGGGAACAGTGACATTTAAAGATGTTGTATTTAGAGATTTTGCGGTATTAAGTAGCACTTTGACACTAATAAATAGCACCATGTATTTAGCAAGTCCTATTTTGGTATTTCCAACTGTGTATAGATTGATCAAAGGCGATGTAGTATTTGATGGCTACAAAGCCATAAAAGGCAGGATTAGTTATAGTTACAACTTGAAAACTCAACAACTGTCTTTGCCTCAAATATACACAAAGGGTGGAGAATTGGATCTAAGAGGCGAAGCAAAATTTGATTTTCAAAACAGAAAAATAGATGCCAAAATCAAAGCAGTAGTTTTGAAAGATATATCAAAACTCATATCAAACATACCTATATTTAACAAAATTTTCTTAGGCAAAACAGAAGATATATACATAAGAACATATATCAATGGCAACTTAGACAAACCAAAAATAAGCTTCATAAAATAGATAAAAAACTATTCTATTTTTTGAATAATATTTTTTAAAGATATTTTTAAGTTTTTTTAGATATTATAATCAAAAAGGATTTATTGCGTATGTTTATTAAAGATGATAGATTAAATAGTGCCGACAAAGAGGTATTTGATATTATTTGCGATGAAAAAAATAGACAGACAGAACACTTGGAGATGATAGCAAGTGAAAATTTCACAAGTCCTGCTGTGATGGAAGCTATGGGTAGTGTGTTTACAAACAAATATGCTGAAGGATACCCAAACAAAAGGTATTATGGTGGGTGTGAGTATGCCGATAAGGTAGAACAACTCGCCATAAGTAGAGTCAAACAGATATTTGGTTGTGCATATGCCAATGTGCAACCACACTCAGGAAGCCAAGCAAATATGGCAGTTTATGCTGCTTTTCTGCAAGCCGGCGACAAGATATTGGGTATGGATTTATCACACGGTGGTCATTTAACTCATGGAAGTAGTCCAAGTTTTTCAGGTCAAAACTATCAAGCTTTCACTTATGGTGTCAATAAAAACGGCGAGATAGATTATACCGATGTGTTAAATATAGCTAAAATTGTCAAACCAAAAATGATAATATGCGGTGCGTCTGCTTATGCGAGGGTTATTGATTTTGAAAAATTCAAAAATATAGCACAAGAGGTTGGTGCTATGCTTGTAGCTGATATAGCACATATAGCTGGATTGGTTGCTGGTGGAGCGCATCCATCGCCATTTGGTCATGCAAATGTTGTTACTACTACTACTCACAAAACTCTTAGAGGCCCTAGAGGTGGTGTGATAATGTGTGACGACGAACAAATCGCTAAAAAGATAGACAAAGCTATATTTCCCGGCACACAAGGTGGCCCATTGGTGCATATAATTGCGGCTAAAGCTGTGGCATTTAAAGAAGTTTTAGACCCTTCGTGGAAAAAGTATGCTTTTGATATCATCAAAAACAGCAAAATTTTGGCCAAAATTTTATCGCAAAGAGGTTACGATATAGTCAGTGGTGGCACCGACAATCACTTAGTGTTGGTATCGTTTGTAGGTAAAGATATCACAGGCAAGATGGCAGATATGGCACTTGAAAATGCAGGTATAACTATAAACAAAAATTCAGTTCCAAATGACACAAGAAGTGCTTTTGTAACTAGTGGCATAAGAATTGGTAGTGCTGCTTTGACAACTCGCGGTATGGGTGAAGCACAGTTCGAACAAATAGCAAACTATATAGCTGATATATTAGACGACATAGAAAATAAAACTTTACAACAAACAATAAAAAATGAACTAATAGCTATAGCAAAAAAGTTTCCTATATACAAACAGGTTACATTTTGAAAAAAGGAGTATGATATGGGTATAGATGATGGATTTTTAGATGATGACAGATTGGATAATATATCTTTAGACGATGAAAATGACTCTCAATTTAGGTTTAGACAATACAAAAAATATGTATCTACTATTATTATAGCTCTTTTACTTACAATTATAGCTATTATGTATTTTTCACAAAATACACAAAAAATAGAACCAAGTAACCCTATAGAAGTAGGAGAAAAACTTGACAAAATTGACACAAATGATAAATTGGATGAAACTACTATTGACGATGAGTTATTTACAAAAGATAAAGCAGATACGGTTGATCGGCCAGAGGTTGATGATAAAACAAATATTGATGATATACCGGATAACTCTGCTTTAGGTGAAGAAACGAAACCAAAAGGTGTATATATTCAAGTAGGAGCTTTCACTACATATCCAGCCAAAAAAGTATCAAACGATATAGAAAAGCAAGGCTACAAAGTTGTGATATACAAAAAAAATATAAACGGCATCGAGTATTTTAAAGTGCTTGTAGGGCCTTATGAATCTGAACAAAAAGCGAGGGATGATGTGGAATCAGTCAAAACTAAGTTAAACATAAAAGGTGTATTCATATTCAAATAAAACATTATTATCAAACAATCATATTAGACCAGTTTACTCCTGTATCGGTTTATGAAAAACTAAAGGACATATATAAAAATGATGTCACTTTTTTGTTTGAATCTGTTCTAAATGGAGATGACGGAAATTTTTCATATATAACTATAGGGGATTTGGAAAGAGTTTGGAGCAAAGATGGCAAAAGTTATTTCAAAGATAGATTTGCCAACAAAAAAATGATATCCACAGATCCATTTTTGTTTTTGAAGGATTATTATAAGAATATAAACAAAAATTATTTCAAACGATTGTCAAATGAAACGGGGCTTGGTTTTACTGATGGTTTTATAGGTAATATCGGCTATGATATGTCAAAGATATTTCAACCAAAACTACAACCATATATGAAAAACCTACAAGATGATATCGGTGAAAATGATATGGACTTAATTCGCCCTAAACTCATAGTCGGGTTTTGCCACAAGACATCAAAACTTGTCATAATCACATCATTGGAAGAGAAACAAAACGAAATAATTCATCTAAAAAATATACTTCAAACATCTTATGATTATACAAAACTTAAAAAAGCTACTATTCAAAACAAAGGAAAGTTTCATCACTCAAAAGAGAAGTTTTTTGATATGATTGAACTTTGTAAACAAAAAATACACGATGGTTATGTATTTCAAGTGCTTATGACAAATCGTTTTGTGCAAAAAGCTGTTGTAGATGCATTGAGTTTTTATAGAGTATTAAGATCAAAAAACCCATCTCCGTATCTGTATTTGCTTGAGTTCGAGGATTATAGTATAGTTGGAAGTTCTCCTGAAGTTATGATAAAACTACACAACGGTGTCATAACACTTCGTCCAATAGCAGGTACAAGGAAAAGAGGTGCTACAAAAGAAGAAGATGAAGTGTTAAGCCACGAGTTGCTAGATGACCCAAAAGAGATTTCAGAGCATATTATGCTTGTAGATTTAGGTAGAAACGATGTAGGCAAAGTCGCTAAAGCTGGAACCGTAGAGGTATCAAGTTTTATGAAAGTTGAAAAATACTCGCATGTTATGCATATTGTTTCAAATGTAACAGCAATATGCGACAAACAATACGATATGTTTGACCTGTTTGAGGCTACATTTACCGCAGGCACCATGACAGGGGCACCGAAGATAAAAGCTATGGAACTTATAGCTACTTTTGAAAAACTAAGACGGGGGTTTTATAGTGGTAGTATCGGATACTTTGGATTTGATGGCAATATGGACAGCGCTATCACTATACGAACTTCACTTATAACCAAAGATAAAATAGTGTTTCATGCAGGTGCTGGTATCGTAGCTGATAGCTCACCGCAAAACGAATATGAAGAGGTTATAAACAAACTTCAAGCAAATATCTCAACATTGGATGAGCTGGCAAATTTATAAACTATTTGATATTTTAAAGAAATATTTTCACTTATTAAAAAGCGATTTTTGTTGTGTTTTAGTCTATAAACGCCTGCGATATCACAAACATCACTCAAATAATTGATCAATAGTTTCTAAATTGCTTGTTTTTGAAATCAAATTTTAAAACAAATATCATAAAGATAAGGTCTTATGAGTTTTGGGTATCTTTGTAGTCTATAAACTTCTTTGTTTTTTTTTGGTATTGTTGTTTTGCTGTATGGAGCTACCCACAATCTATTTTCGTCATATGATACAACAAATCTATGCGATACCACAGCTTGGCTTTGTGTTTCTAAATACTTTTTTGTTTTTGCTGTCATCATCAAGCCTCTATTTTTGAGCTCTTGGTCTATGAGCCAAATTATCTGCTTTTTGTTTATATATTTATATTTTATCACTACGAGTTGTTTATATCTTTTTATAGTAGTTTCAAAACCAATCCATAAGTTTGCTTCAAGCTCAAGATACTCGAAACTATTTTTTATGCCGTTTTCATAAAGCTTCAAAAAATTATCTGTGAAATTATATCTCATATCGTTTCTTTTGTATTTTCTGTTTTTGTTTGATTCGTCTATAAAATATTTTATTTTATTTTGTGTCAAATAGTTCAAGAGCTCATCTTTTGTTATATCAAGTAGTGGCTTTAGATGATACAGGCCATCTTTTTTGTAGCTTTTTTGCATACTCATAAGCTGGCTTATACCAGCGCCTTTTGATAGTTGCATCATAAACCACTCAAATCTGTCATTTAGTTGGTGTGCCGTAATCAAACTCTCATAATCAAATTTTTTGCAAATCTTGACAAAAAAATTATATCTAAAATCTCTGCCAATTTTTTGACTAAATTTGCAGTGTTTTGGAAAATTTTCTATGTATATTTTTTTTTGAAACTCTTTTGCTAAATTTTTTGCATAAAGTATCTCTTTTTTTGATTGTTCTCTCAAGCCATAATCAACCATAACTATATCAAATGGTATGTTACAATCTTGAAGCAGGGAAAATAAAGCAGTAGAATCAACCCCAGCAGAAAATGCCAACAAGTTTTTTTTTGTGTTTATATTTAGGTTTAACTCCATAAAATTTTTAGTTCGTGTTCTATGTCGTCAATACTTTGCCTCATGAGATGCTCCCCTATCAAAAATGCATCTGCACCTATACTGCTAATTTCATCTATTGTTTGTCTATCATTAACTCCGCTTTCAGCTACTATTATTTTGCCATTTGGTATCATAGGTATCAAATCATAACACAGTCTCATATCAAACTCAAATGTCTCTAAGTTTCTATGATTTATGCCTATGATATTTGCTCCACACCGTATGGCTTTTTTTAAGTCATCTTTATCGTGTATCTCCACAAGCACATCAAGTCCCACATACAAAGCATAATCATACAGCTGTTTTAACTCTTTTGTGCTTAATGCTTTTGCTATAAGTAAAATAAAATCCGCCCCATATACAAGTGCTTGGACTATTTGATATTTGTCTATTATGAAATCTTTTCGCAAAAGTGGTGTTTGGCTGTATCGCCTTATTTGTGTCAAATACTCGATATCGCCAGCAAACCAATGTGGTTCAGTTAGCACTGATATAGCATCTGCTCCACCCTTGCTATAGTTGTAAGCTATTTGTATTGGGTCAAAATCTTCGCAAATCACTCCTTTGCTCGGGCTTGCTTTTTTGATCTCTGCTATGATTTTAATCTTTTTTTCGTTTGTTGATTTTAGAATGTTTTTCACATCTCGTGGCGGATATGGATTGTATGACAAACTTCGCCCCAACCACTCAAGAGGATAATCAACTTTAGTTTTTTCTAGATCTTCTTTGGTTTTTTTGATTATCTTTTCTAATATCATTTGCATCTCCTTATTTTATCGTTGTGTTGTATTATTGTTTTGTCTGTAATTTTTTTTAGTTTGTATATTTTGTCCATAGTTTGTTTTGCTTTGTCGCATTGCTTTTGTTTATAATACCCCCAAGCAAGCGAGTCAAGATATGCTATATTTTTAGGCTTCTTTATCAATGCATTAGATACAAGATTGGTTCCTCTTATTATATCTATGTTATGGTCTATCAAAATATATCCCAAAAAATTAAGATAACTACTATTTTTATTTTTTTTGATGATATAATTAAACTCAGATATAACTTCGTCTAATACTTTTGATTTGTCTTTTGCTATTTCGTATTGTAGCATAGTATTTTGAGCAAAATATTTTATCTCTTTAGTTTCTTCATACAGCTCTTTTGTCAGCGCCGAAGCTTTTATCAAATCTTTTTCGCTATAATACAAAGACAAAAGCATATCGCCTCTTATCTCATTTATTTCAAAAAAATGTCTCAAATCAACTTTTTGATTTTTGTCTAAAAATTTTATTAGTTGTATTGAAAAAGAATCTATCATTTTATTGTTGTTGTGGTTTAATTTTATTGATAGATACATTTTTTTTAAATTTTTTGCTATGTTTTGTTTGTCTTCTGTTTTTATATACAACTTCACAAGCTCAAGATACAGCAACATATCTGGTTTATTGTTTTTTATGTAGTTGTTCATATATTTTATAGCTTGATCTTTTTGTGCCATCTTGTTAAACAACATATTTGTATAAAATATCGCAATTTTTGTGTTTGGTTTTATTTGCAAAGATTGTTTTGCGAAAACTTGAGATTGTTTGTAGTTTTCTAAAAGATAATACACTTTAGACAATTCAAAAAGATTAAACTGCGACCTATAATGCTTGACCAAATACTTTTGTATATCCAATGCTCTATCAAGTTTGCCGGTATTTACAAGAGCTTTCATCTTAAACTGAAAAATGGTTTCTTCGTTTTTTTGGAATATATCTCTGTATTTGTCACATAATTCAATAACATAATAAAAATTTTTAAGCCTAATGTTCAATTTAAGAATATATGCAAAATAGAGATATTTTTTGTCTTTTTCAAAAAGATATTCAAACGAATATAAACTTTTTTTTGTATAGTTGTGTCTTTGCATATCAAGTGCCAACATCAATATCCTTGTGTTGTCATCGTAGTCTTTATTTTGTGCATAAATATTGCCAACAAAAACAAACAATAAAAATAATATTATACGAATAGAACTTTTCATTTAAAATTTCTCCTTTATATTTTTTATTTTCCTGCTATTTTATCACTTCATTTTATACATCTTATGAAAAATTATGCCCGCCATAAAGTATCTTGCAAATTATATTGTCGCTTTTATGCTATGTATGTTCGATTTTGCATAAATATATTTCATACTATCGCTTGTATTGCCAAGATTATCAAAACATACAACTGGCGATAAAATATCAGTTTTTGAGTTTGAATTTTTTCTCGCATATATCAATACAAGTTTTGCATTTGTATTTTTTTTTGCATGAACAAACTGCACAACTTCTATATTGAAGCCATTTGTCATAAGCAAATAAAAAATATCATCAATCTGTTTAGCATCATAACAAAATATAAATTTTCCATCGTTTGTTAAAATATCATAACTTTTTTTTATAAGTTTATTTAATGGCAAGTTGTCATTGTATCTTGCTATTTTTTTATTTGTGTTTGGTGTTTTTAAAACATTTTTATCATAAAATGGTGGATTTGATACCACGATATCAAACTTGAATTCAAAATATGTGTCTAAAAAATTACCTTCAAATATATATGCTTGCTGTTTATTTATATTTAAATTTATTTGTAAAAAGTTTACAAACTCGTTTTGTATCTCGCTAAAAGAGAGTTTAAGTTTACAAAAGTCTCTCTTAAGCGACAAGCCAAGCACTCCAACTCCTGAACCTATATCTATAATATTTTTATTTAGATTTTTGTATTTTTTAAAAATATTTGCGATAAAACTTAACAATATATGAGTATCGCTATTGTAACAATACCCATCTTTTGGTTGATACAAAAGCACCAAAAATACTATTTTACAGGAAACCTTCCATAAGGTTGTCCAATCTGTTTAGTTCCAATTTTTCATTGGTTTTATTTTTGTTTGTATCTTTGTCGTTGTCATTTGTATTTTGAACTATACTGTCGTCATTTGTTGCATCGAATTTTATAATATCATTATCGTCTGTTTTATCGTCAATATCACTATCTAAGTTTGTATCGTGGCTTGTGTTATCTTCATCTAAAACTGTTTCTATTTTGTCTAACATATCGCCGATTGCTATGTCTTTTTCGCCGTCAGTTCTTTCGTATTCAAAAATTTTGCTATTTATAAGATCGTTTTGATCTTTTAATTTCATATTCTCATCGTCTGTTATATCTTTTTGGGTTTGTAGCTCCTCATAAGCACCTAAAAGTTTTTCCAGAGCATCTTGCAACTTATCAATCGTTTTTGTTTCCATAATCTACCTTTTTAAAAAATTATCATATTTTATCATTTTGTGCTTAATTTTACCTCACAATCAAAACAACTCTATCATTTTTGATACTTCTTCTACTGCAAAAAGTTTGATGTCGCTATTTGTTTTGATTTTTTTTGCTAATATAACTTTGCTTATACCTAAAGATGCTGCTTCTTTTAGTCTATTTTCTATCTTTGATACCTCTTTTATCTCTCCTGTTAAACTAACTTCGCCTACAAATACTGTCTCTTTTGATATTGGTCTGTTTTGAAAACTGCTTATAATAGCAGCTACGATAGCCAAATCACATGAGCTTTCTTTTAGTTTGATACCTCCGCTTATATTTATAAATACATCGTATTGATTTAATGGTAAATCAAGTTTTTTTTCTAAAAGTGCGAGAAGCATATTTAAACGATTTGTATCAAATCCTGTAGCAGACCTTTTAGGATTTGCATATGTGCTGTTTGTCACAAGTGCTTGAACTTCCAAAACTATAGCACGACTTCCTTCCATGCTCACAGTCAAACAACTTCCACTTATGTTTTTGTTGAGTGTGAAAAATTTACGACTTATATCTTTTGCACTATCAAGACCATCTTCGGTCATCTTGAATATACCCAGTTCATTTGTGCTACCAAAACGATTTTTAAAGCCTCTTAATATCCTTAGTTCATTGTTGGTTTCACTTTCAAAATACAGCACGGTATCTACCATATGTTCAAGCACCCTAGGGCCTGCTATGGAACCATCTTTTGTAATATGCCCTACTATAAATATGCTGATTTTGTTTTGTTTGGCCAGTCGCATAAGCTCAAATGTAATCTCTTTAACTTGCGATACACTACCTGGCGATGAGCTTATATTGTCGCTATATATAGTTTGAATAGAATCAATCACTACCATATCAAACTTGTTTATATTTATCTCTTGCACGATATTGTCAAGCTGTATTTCAGCTAACAAATACAGCTCTTTTTGGTTTGCTTTTAATCTATCGGCTCTTAGTTTTATTTGGCCTATAGACTCTTCACCTGACACATACAAAACTTTGTGTTTGTTTGATGAAAGATTACTAGCTATCTTTAATAATAAAGTTGATTTTCCTACTCCTGGACTACCACCGATTAAAGTCAAACTTCCGGGCACTATGCCGCCTCCTAACACCAAATCAAACTCTTCGTTTGATGTGCTGTATCTTTTGATTTTTTCTTCTTTTATATCTACTATTGACACAGCGTGTGATTTGATATTTGTTTGTGTTTTTGTGTGTTTTATATGCTCAACTTGTGAAGCAGTTAGCTCTACGAAACTATCCCAACTACTACAACTGGGGCATTTTCCAAGCCATTTTTGCGATTGTTGGCCACAAAATTGGCACTCAAATATGTTTGATCTTTTTTTAGACATTTTTTTCCTTTTATTGTTTATCTTATCTAATTTAGATAAAATTGTTTATGAACAAAAATCAAACTTTAAATTACTTATACCGACTTAAATCGTTTGGTATTGATTATCACGACTCTATCAAAGCAAACTCAAAGCACGAAAATATTATGCTAGATAGTGCTACAAATATAAAAGAGTTAAACAAAAGTGTCAAAAATTGTTTTTTGTGTGAGCTACACAAACAAAGTAAATACAAACACACAACTACAAATTCTCAAAAAATAGACATAATGATAATCAACGATTTTAGCACAAATAGTTTTGATCCATTTTTGGGACAAGCAGGCAAGATGCTTGAAAATATCTGTTTAAATGTTCTTAAATTAACAAAAGAACAAATATACTGGACGAATATAATAAAATGCCCAATCTTTGATAGTAGCTTTATAACTAAAGAAAATATAGAGATATGTCAAAACTATCTTCAAAATGAGGTAGATATCATAAAACCTAAAGTTATAGTATGTTTTAAAAATAAAATATCAAAACAAATTGAGTTAAAAATAGACGATATCAAGCTTGTGCAAACATATAGTCCCAGCTATCTCTTAAGAAATCCTAGCAAAAAACAGATAGTTTTTGATGACATGAAAAAGGTTTATTCTATACTAAACTATTCATCAAAATAAAGGGCACCTCCAATTTAGCAAAATAGGATATAATCAAAAAAAAGGCGACAAATGAACAACTGTAAAATCATATTTGTAACTGGTGGGGTTCTTAGTAGTTTAGGCAAAGGTATCACAGCAGCTTCAGTAGCAACAATACTAAAACATAGCGGCTACAATACTACTATGCTCAAAATCGACCCATATCTCAATGTAGACCCAGGGACCATGAGCCCACTTGAACACGGCGAAGTCTTTGTAACCCACGATGGAGCAGAAACAGACCTTGATATAGGACACTACGAAAGATTTCTAAACACCCACTTAAACAAAATAAACAACATAACCACAGGTCAAATATATAGTAAAGTTATAAAAAAAGAGCGACAAGGCAAATATTTAGGTCAAACGATACAAGTGATACCACATATAGTAGATGAGATCAAAACTGCTATATACAAGGCATCAAAAGGTTTTGATTTTATGATAGTAGAGCTCGGCGGCACTGTTGGAGATATAGAAGGTATGCCATTTCTCGAAGCGGTTCGTGAGATAATATTTGAAAAAGATAGGCACCAAACTATGAATATCCATGTAACATTGGTGCCATATCTCAAAGCAGCAGGTGAGCTAAAAACCAAACCCACACAACATAGTGTCCAAGAGCTTCGGCGAATTGGTATACGACCAGATATGCTTGTGTGTCGTTGTGAAAAAAACTTGCCAGAGGAGTTGAAAAAAAAGTTAGCTTTTAGTTGTGATATCCATATAGATGCAGTGATACAAGCAAAAGATGCGAAAACCATATATGCAGTGCCTATGGAGTTTTTGGACGATGGTATATATGAACCACTTGCCAAACATTTTAAACTAAACAACCAAAAACCAGATATGAAAAGATGGAGTTTGTTGGTGGACAATCTTCTCAAACCACAAAAATCAATAAAATTGGCTTTTGTAGGTAAATATCTTAAACTCAAAGAAGCTTACAAATCATTGCTTGAAGCTATATCACATAGTGGAGCGAAACACAGTATCAAAGTCCAGATAGTTTGGTGCGATAGTGAAGATATAGAAAAACAAGGAGTCAAAGATATCTTGAGCGGTTGTGATTGTATTTTAGTAGCAGGTGGTTTTGGAAACAGAGGAATACAAGGCAAGATAGAAGCTATCAAATATGCCAGAACCCACGATATACCATATCTAGGTATTTGTCTAGGTATGCAACTGGCATATATAGAGTATTTGCAAAATGTTGTTGGTATCAAAGATGCGACATCTGTAGAGTTTGATAAAAATACAAAAGAACCAGCAGTATATCTTATAGAACAATTCATAAACACTACAGGTCAAAAACAGTTAAGAACATCTATCAGTCCGCTTGGTGGTACCATGAGACTGGGAAGTTATGAGTTCGAAACAGAAAAAAATACAAAAATAAACGATGCATACAAAACTATCAAAAAAAGTGAACGGCACAGACATAGATATGAAGTAAATCCTGCGTATAAGGATAGGCTTGAAAAAGCTGGTATGATAATATCAGCACACAATGGCAAACTAATAGAAGCGATTGAGATACCATCTCACAAGTGGTTTGTAGGGGTTCAATTTCATCCAGAATTTACAAGCACATTAGAATACCCGAGTCCTATCATCGATAAATTTATCCAAGTTAGTTTAAATGGCAAATGATATATCTCTAATAATTTTATCTGGTGGCAACTCCACAAGGTTCGGTCAAAATCCCAAAAAACAGTGGATAAATATAAAAGATGAACCGTTATGGTTGTTTGTTGTCAATAGATTTAAAAAAAATTATAGTTTTGATAAAATAGTTGTCGTTGGCAGCAAAGATGAGCTTAATTATATGTCAAATTTTTGCTGTGATATTGATATGGTTGCAAGTGGACAAACAAGACAAAAGTCAATACAAAATGCGATAACACACATATCTACAAAATATGTAATGATAAGCGATACAGCAAGATGTTGTTTTGCTAAAAAGGTGGTAAAAAACCTGATAAAAAATCATCTCAAAGCTGATTGTATAGTGCCAACTATTGATATTAACGATACAATTGTTTATAACTATGAGTATATAAACAGAGATAAAACAAAGCTTGTGCAAACTCCACAACTATCAAATACCGCCTTGCTAAAAAAAGCGATATCAAGTGATATAGACTACACAGATGAAAGTAGTGCCATAAAGGCAAATGATGGCAAACTTTTATATATAAAAGGAGATAAAAAATCACATAAAATTACAACTAAAAACGATATCAAAAAAATAGATTGTTTGAAAAAACCAAGCAAAAAAGTTTTAGTTGGGTTTGGCTATGACATACACAAATTTATAAACAACAAACCTTTGTATTTGTGTGGTGTCAAAATAGACTCACAATTTGGACTTCAAGCCCATAGCGATGGTGATGTGGCGATACACAGCGTCATAGATGCCATAATAGGTGCCATAGGTGCTGGCGATATTGGTGACTTTTTTCCAGACAATGATAACAAATATAAGGATATTAGCTCTGTCAAACTACTTGAGTATATAGTTTTGTTTGTGAGTAAAACAGGTTTTGAAATTGTAAATATAGATATGACGATAGTAGCTCAAATACCAAAAATATCGCCTCATAAAAAACAGTTGAGATACAGTTTGTCAAAAATCCTAAAAATAAAACCAAACCATATAAATATAAAAGCTACTACAAATGAACAGATTGATACCATAGGTGATAGTAAAGCTATGTGTGTGTATTGTGTGGCAAATTTAAAATACTCAAAAGTTTGATTTTTTTAAGTTATTTTAAGCTTTTTTTGATAAAATCTGGCACTCTATGTTTAGGAGTGCTAAATATATGAGTGATTACAAAATATAGAAGGAAAAAATATGAAATTTACACCAATAGGTGATAGAGTTTTGCTGAAAATTAAAGAACAATTAACCAAAACAGCAGGAGGTATATATATACCTGACAATGCTTCAAAAGAGAAACCACAACTGGCTGAAGTAGTAGCAATAGGTAGCGAAGTGAAAGCTGTCAAAGTAGGAGACAAAGTGTTATTTGCAAAATATGCAGATAGTTCAGATGTCAAAATAGACGAAAAAGAGTATTTGGTATTGAAAACCAAAGAGATACTCGGAATTTATAAATAAGGAAATAAAATATGGCAAAAGATATAAATTTTGGTGATGATGCAAGACACAAACTATATAGTGGTGTCAAAAAATTAAATGATGCTGTTAAAGTGACTATGGGTCCAAGAGGTAGAAATGTTTTACTTCAAAAATCTTACGGTAGTCCTGCTATCACAAAAGATGGCGTAAGTGTAGCAAGAGAGATTGAGCTTGATGATGCTATAGAAAATATGGGAGCAGGTCTCGTCAAAGAAGTAGCCTCAAACACAAACGATGAAGCAGGAGACGGGACTACCACAGCAACTGTATTAGCGCATAGTATATTTCAAGAGGGTTTGAGAAATGTAACAGCTGGAGCAAATCCAGTGCAAATAAAAAGAGGTATGGACAAAGCAACCAAAGAGATATTAGCCAACTTAAAAGCTATGGCAAAACCAATAAAAGACAAAAAAGATATAGCACAAGTAGCGACAATATCAGCAAATAGTGATAAAGATATAGGAGATATGATAGCAGATGCTATGGGAAAAGTTGGCAACGATGGTGTCATAACAGTAGAAGAAGCAAAAGGCATAAGCGATGAGCTTGATGTAGTAGAGGGTATGCAGTTTGATAGAGGATATTTAAGCCCATATTTTGCTACAAATATGGACAAAATGATAGCAGAACTTGATAATCCATACATACTTCTAAGTGAAAAAAAGATATCTTCACTCAAAGAGATACTTCCAGTGCTTGAAGAGGTCAATAAAACACAAAAACCACTTCTAATAATAGCCGAAGATGTAGATGGTGAAGCATTGTCAACACTTGTAGTAAATAGATTAAGAGGTAGTTTAAATATTGTTGCTGTCAAAGCTCCAGGATTTGGTGATAGACGAAAAGCGAGCTTAGAAGATATAGCTATATTAACTGGTGGAAAAGTGATAAGCGAAGAGCTGGGTATGTCACTTGATGCTACAACAATTGATATGCTTGGAACTTGTGGCAAAGTGGTTGTAGATAAAGATGACACAACCATAATAGATGGTTCTGGAAATCAAAAAAATGTAAATAGTCGTATCAACCAGATTAAAAATGAGATAGAATCTACCACCAGCGATTATGATAAAGAAAAAGCCCAAGAAAGATTGGCAAAACTTAGTGGTGGAGTAGCTGTCATAAAAGTAGGAGCTCCAACAGAAACTGAGATGAAAGAGAAAAAAGATAGAGTAGATGATGCTTTGAGTGCTACAAGAGCAGCTGTAGAAGAGGGTATAATCATCGGTGGTGGATGTGCCCTAATAAAAGCTTGTGGAAAATACAAAAATAACCTCATGGACGATGAAAAAATCGGTGCCGATATCATAACAAGAGCTATATCATCTCCGCTCAAACAAATAGCCACAAATGCTGGATACGATAGTGGAGTTGTAGCAAATGAGATAATCTCATCAAAAGAAGCTAACAAAGGTTTTGATGCTTCTACAGGAGAATATGTAGATATGTTTAAAGCTGGTATAGTTGATCCTGTAAAAGTAGCAAGAGTAGCAGTGCAAAATGCAGTATCGGTAGCGTCATTGCTGCTTACAAGTGAAGCAACTATCACAGATATCAAAGAGCAAACACCCTCACCAGCTATGCCTGATATGGGTGGCGGTATGCCTGGTATGGGCGGAATGGGAATGTAGTATCACTACATCTTATACATTGGCTCATTCACCCGATGCTGACGATATATTTATGTATTTCGCTATCAAATTTGGGTGGATATCGACGGGAAATATAAAGTTTGAAAATATAGCAAAAGATATAGAAAGTCTAAACAATGCCGCACTTGAAAGCTTGTATGACATATGTGCTATTAGTTTCGCTTTGTATCCAAATGTGCGTTATGAGTATGCTATGCTTAAAACCGCAGTAAGTTTTGGCTACGGATATGGGCCAAAACTTATGAAACAAGAAACTAAAAAACTTCATACAAATTTTAAGTGTGCTTTAAGTGGTGAAAACACCACAAATGCCATGCTATTTAAGATAAAATATCCGCAAGCAAAAATCATATATATGAATTTTTTAGATATCGAAAAAGCTATCATAAGCGGCGATGTAGATGCTGGAGTTCTTATACATGAGTCTATATTGACATATGACAACTCCCTTGTTGTTGAATGTGAATTGTATGACATATGGGTGGAATTATCAAAAGATAGTTTGCCACTTCCGCTTGGTGGTATGTGTATAAGAAGAAGTATTCCTTTGAATAAAGCTATTTTGTGTGAAGAGTATTTGACACTCGCTGTAAAAGTAGCAAATAAAAATCAAAAACTATTAAGCGATATGCTTCTCGATAGAAAACTTGTGCGTGTGGATTGTGAGACACTTCAAAAGTATCTCGAACTATATGCAAACCACGATTCAATATCATTAGATCAAACACAGCAAAATGCTATAAATAAACTATTTCAAATAGGTTATGACTTAAAATTTTATGACAAACAAATCAGATGTCAAGATTATTTTGTGCCTACACAATACAAAACACTAAGAGATAAATAGATGTCAAACTACGAACAATACACACAAGCTTTAAAACAGATAAAAACAATGATAAAAAATGATATAGAACAAATAGTAAATAATCAAACTATGTCGCTTGAAACAAAAAACTCTTTGATGTTGCCGCTTATCAAAAAAAATACAATTATAAATGAGGCTATAAATAAGTTTGAGTTTATAGATAAGACAAAGTTTGATGGACGATGCAGTGAGTATTAGATATTTGCAAGCAAGCTGGGTGGTTGTATGCGATAAAGAGTTTAAAATTATTAAAGATGGTTTTGTAGTATTTGATAAAGATATTTCGTATGTTGGCGACAGCTCAACAATAAAAAAACAATACCCAAACACAAAGTTTGAACACCAAGGCAACAATTCCGTTTTGATGCCTGGACTTATCAACGCTCACACACACTTGGAATTTGGAGCAAATAGCACTACGCTTGTATATGGTGACTTTACCGCTTGGCTTCACTCTGTTTTGTCAAATAGGGACAAACTATTATCAAAAGTGGACGACAAACTAATAAAAAACCAGCTAAACGATATGCTAAAATCTGGCACTACATCAGTAGGAGCTATCAGCTCATATTCGCTTGATATAGACTCGTTGGACAATAGTTGCTTAAATACTGTTTGTTTTGTGGAAGTTTTAGGCTCTACAAAAGAGAAAGTAAACGAAAATTTTCAAAATTTTCAAGATAGATTAAAGGCTATTTTAGAAAAATCAAATATAATACCGGCTGTGGCTATACATAGTGCTTATGCTACACATCCAAAGCTTGTCAAAAAGGTCATAAAAGTAGCGAAAAAAAAAGCACTTATAGTCCAGACTCATTTTATGGAATCTTGTGCAGAAAAAAATTGGCTTAAAAATTCAGATGGTAGCTTCAAAAAAATTTTTGAAGAAGTTTTTAAACAAACTAAAGCAATATCAAAAGCGAAAAAATTTTTAAATATGTTTAAAACAATAAATAATATGTCATATACTCACTGTTGTTTTGCTTCAAAAAAACACTTAAACATATTGCAAAAACAAAATGCCAACATAATACATTGTGCTAAATCAAATAGATTATTAGGCTCAGAAACTTTCAATACAAATAGTTTTGAAAATATCGCTATAGGCACTGATGGGCTTAGTTCAAATGATAGTTTAGATATGTTTGATGAGCTCAAAACTGTTCTTTTTTTACACCGTAAAGAGCCTATCAATATGTTTTCAAACAAACTTTTATATATGGCGACCCATGGTGGTGCAAGAAGCCTAAATCTAAACTCTGGTGAATTAAGCAAAAACTTCCAGGCAGATATATTGTCACTTACACTCAAAGATGAACCAACAAAAGAGAATCTATGTTTGTCTATAATTTTAAATAAAAAATCCATAAACCAAGTTTATATAAAAGGCAAGCTATGCTACGGTTAAATATAAATAAACAACTAAAAGAGTTTAATTTGAAGTTTGATATAAATATACCCAAAGGACAGATTGTAGCTATTGGTGGCGATAGCGGTTGTGGCAAGACTACTGCCTTGCGAATAATAGCAGGTTTAGTATCAAGCCAAAGTGAAATAATATTTGAAAATACAGTATGGCAAGACAAAAATCAAACTCTAAAACCCCAAAAAAGGCATATCGGTTATATACCGCAAGATAGCTCTGTGTTTCCAAATATGACAGTCAAACAAAACTTGATGTATATCAAAAAAGATGAAAAAATGTGCGACAAACTACTTGATATGACTGAAATTTTAAATCTTAAAAATAGACACATTCAAGAGTTAAGTGGAGGACAAATACAAAGAGTAGCTTTGTGTAGGGCATTTATGCGAAAACCAACTATTATGTTACTTGATGAACCTCTCTCAAATTTACACAAAGATATGAGAGCAAAGATAATCAACAATATCAAAATAATACACAAAGAGTTTAAAACTATAACACTATTTGTTTCGCATAATTTTGATGAAATACAAACTATTTGCGATAGATTTTTAGTGTTTGGTAGAGGTAAAATTATAAAAGATGGCGAAGTTTTTTACGACAATAAAATTCAAGCAAAAGTTGTAGATATAAACCACACAACAAACCATATGAAGTGTTTGATAAACAAAAAACATATGAATATGTTTGATATAAATAAACATATCAATATCAAACTCTAATCATATTCTATGGTGTGTTTATTTTTTTTGTAACTTGATAGTTTGTTTGTTTTTTGTATTTGGTTTGCTAACTTTAACAAAATTGATTTTTCATATTCAAAATCGCAGTTTTTTTTGTCGCAATATTTTAAACACATATTGACATATTCAAGTAGTTTTATGTGTGATGGATTGTTTAGCCTAACTGCTAAACAACTACATATTAAATCATAATGAGTATTCACTTTTTGTTTAAACTTATTTATATCAAACTCTTTTGTTTTCAATACAGATACCGTGGAATTTAAAAATCTATTTAAAGCTCTTATGTATTTGATTCTTGATATTTTGTCATCTATCAAACTCATACAAACCCCTCTTGTCCTATCCTATATAAAATAAAATCATATTTTATAGGATCGTATATATCATATTTTCTCAAACTATTTGTGAGCTCATAAACGGCTTTTTGATTGTAGCTTTTTGATTTGATTAGGTTTAGTTTTTTGCCTATATTGTATGTGTGAGTATCAAGTGGCACAAGCAGATGTTTTTTATCCAACCCGCTCCACAAACCCATATCTAAGTTGTCGTATCGCACCATCCATCGTAGATACAAGTTCCACCTTTTGTATGGTGCTGTTTTTGAGTCTGTGCTTCCTATTAGAAACTTGAAGCCTCTTGAGTTGTATGTCGTATGCGAATAAATAATTTTTATTAGACATTGAATTGAGTTTATTATGTCGTTTGTTTCTCTAAAATTTTGTATGAAAAGTTTATTTAACGATAAAGTTTTTTTCATATTTGACAAAACTATAAACAATGTTTGAATATCTTTTGTGTTTTGAAATCTATAATACTTTTTTTCTAAACTTTTACATATCGTTGTCTCATCTTGATCTAAAATATCAAAATCTAAGCTATCTAAAAACTTAACTATACTAGAAGCTTTGCCATAAGCAAACAAAGCACAAATAAGCGATACAAACTCATCGTTTGTTCTTTTTGCTACCATGAGTGGGTCTGGTTTTTCATATGTAAGCTCAAGCTTGTTGTCTCTTTGTTTGGCTAACTTATCTAATAATTTTTTAACAATTTATCCTTTGTGTTATTTTATCGTCTTAAGTTTAAGACTATTTGGGTATTTTAACTCAAAATATCAAAAGGATAATCAACGATGAATATGACTATACCGCAACCAACATTTTATATACTCAAATGCGAACAAAGTTCGCCTGTTAATATGCCAAAACCATCGTGTGTAAATGACGACAGCCGAGATCTTTTTAACCATATGGCACAAAGTTTGATGCAAAAAGGTATCATGGGCCCAGTTCAGCCTATAAGGACAAGCTGTCTTGGTAGATGTCAAATGGGTCCTGTGATGTTAGTAGAGCCAGGTCACTATATGTATGTAGAACTAACAAAAGAGAAAATAGATAAAATCATAGAACAACACATCATAGGCAAAAAGCCAGTTAGCAAATACCTTATAGATGAGAAGTTTTGGGCTTCGCCTGTGGAGCTGTAGGATTATGAATATAGATATGCTTTATAGCAAAATACATAGAGCGACAGTGACAAGCGCAAATCTACACTACCAAGGCTCAATCACTATAGATGAAATACTATTGCACAAAGCAAAACTAAGAGCTGGCCAAAAAGTTGAAGTAGTAAATATAAACAATGGTGAGCGTTTTACTACATATATAATCAAAGGTCGCAAAGGTGGGCGACAAATATGTGTAAATGGTGCGGCATCACGGTTGGTTCATGCAGGAGATAGAGTTATAATCATAGCATATGCCTCGTATAACGAAAATGAATTAAAAAACTACAAGCCAATTACATTGCAAGTAGACGAAAATAACAATATTGTAAATTTATCAGACGAGCTAAAAGGAGGCGAATATGTATGATACCGATGATATGAGCAAGATATTTGATAAATTCAAAGAGATAACAAAAAATGCCAAACAAGAAGTTGAAAATCTTGTTTTCAAAGCATCTGCTGGTGGCGGTCTTGTAGATATAAGCATAAGTGGTCACAACGAAATAATAGAGTTAAACATAGATGACGAACTACTAAATGATAAAGATTCGCTACAAATACTACTTATATCGGTTATAAATGATGTTTTAAATCAATCCAAAACAAACCAGCAAACTCAAGCTATGAATATGTTCAACGATATCACCAAATCCAAATAAAATGCCAAATAGCTCCAAAGAACTTTTAAATAAGTTTGAAGCTTATTTGCAAAACAATCTACCTGCTGTTCAAACATTTCATCCATCATTTAATACAGCTTTGCAAGTTATGATAAAAGCAAAAGCAAAACGATTTCGCCCTATTCTTATGCTATCAATTGTAGATAATCTATCGCCGCTTTTATTGAAAAACTCATTTGACATCGCAGTTGCTTTGGAGATATTTCATACATATTCGCTAATACACGATGACCTGCCATCTATGGACGATGCGATTTTAAGACGGGGCATCGAAACTTTGCACAAAACATATGATGATGCTACAGCTATACTTGTAGGCGATGCTTTAAATACACACACTTTTCATCTTGTAGCAAATAGTTCTCTATCAAGCTTGACCAAAATTGATATCATAAAACAACTAAGCTTAGACGGTGGTATAAACGGTATGGTAGTAGGACAGGCTATTGATATATATTTTGAGAACAAAACTCTGGGTTTAGACGAACTTAAGATCTTGCACCTAAACAAAACTGCCAAGCTTATAGCTACGAGCTTGAAAATAGGTGCTATTATATGTGAATTAGGCGACAAAACGACAAACAAACTATACGATATTGGTATGGATATTGGTTTGCTTTTTCAAATACAAGACGATATACTAGACAATACACTAAACGACCAACAAGCACTCAAATCGACAAACAAAGACAACGAAAAGAATACATTTGTTAATCTTTTGGGATTAGATGGTGCGATAGATGAAGCAAATAAGCTATCAGATAAAATTTTATCGCAAATAAATAACTTACAACCAAACTTACAGGTTGCTTTAAAGGGCACTTTGAAAGGTTACCTACATAGACACAACTAAAAAAGTGATATTTATCACAGCAACCAACACAAATATTGGCAAAACAAAAGCATGTGAGATACTGATAAAAAAATATTTTAAGTTAGGTTTAAATGTCGCATATTTCAAACCTATAGAGACAGGCATAAAACATGATAGTAGTGATACAAACAAAATTTTAAATCTATTAAACCAATTAAACAAAAACAACACACCGACTATAGATATGATGTCGCATTATAGATTTAGTTTGCCGGCAGCTCCTGTTGTCGCAAATAGTTTAAATATAGATATAGATATCAACTGTTTGTTGCAAAAAACTGCAAATCTGCTCAAGCTTTATGATGTTGTATTAGTAGAAGGTGCAGGGGGCTTAAAAACACCTATAACTCAAAAATTGTTTATGATTGATTTGATAAAATATTTTCAAGATTATTTTGAAGACTTTGAAGCTTTGCTTGTAGCACCATCGTATTTAGGTTGTATTAACGATACTTTATTGAGTTTGGATTGTCTAAAAAACTACAACATAAAACACAACTGGGTTGTAAATCTACATCAAAACAAAAAACAGTTTGAAAAAATCACAAAACCATTTTATGACGATTATTTTAAATACATCAACTATTTACAAGATATTTGATACAATTTATATAACTTTTGCTTGAGAGGTTGTTCTCTTTTTTATATGCGATATCAAAAGCAGTGCCATGTCCTACACTTGTTCTTTTGATTGTTTCGCTCAAAGATATATTGATAACCTCATCAAAATACAAAGCTTTTAGCGGCGATAATCCTTGGTCATGATACATCGCTACAAAAAGTTTGTATTTTTGTCTATTTGTTTTTATAAATGCCACATCGGGCACTATTGGTCCTACAAATATATCTTTTGATAGTATTTTGTTTGCTTCGTTTATCGCTTGTGTTATCTTGATATCTTCACATCCTATTATGCCATCGTCTCCACTATGAGGGTTTAAGCCCAACACCGCTATATTTGTATCTATTGTATTTAAACGGTGATATAAGGTTATCAAAAATTCAACTATATCTTTTTTTATAATTTTATTTGATATATCTTTGATAGCCAAATGGTCTGTGTATAAAGCTACAAACATATATTCACATCCCATCATCATAATACTATTTTGCAAAAACTTATCGCGAAGAAGCTGTGTATGACCTACAAAACCAATATTTGCTTTGCTCCAACTTTGTTTGTTTATAGGCAAGGTTGCTAATGCATGAACTTTGCCATCAATTGTTTGTGTGATAGCATCTACAAATGACAAGTAGCTATATTTGCCAGCATCTTTGTCTACTATACCCGGCTTTATATCAAAATCACCCTGTATTTGCGACAACAACATATTTTTTGGTCTTTTTATATTTAAAGCAAAGCAAGATTTTTCAAGCATAATATCATTTATACAATATATTGGCTCACACAATTTTGAGATAGTTTTGTGTGATTGAAGCATAAGCTGTATGCCAACACCGTTGATATCGCCTACTGATATGGCTATCTTTTTGATACTAAATCTTTCATATCTTTTATCGCTTGCTCAATACCTACAAATACCGACCTTGCTATTATACTTTGACCGATATTTAGCTCATCTATATCTTTTATTTCTAATATATTTGATATGTTTTGGTAGTTCAAGCCATGCCCTACTGCTATATGCATACCGTAAAATTTCGCTAAATTTACACAAGCTTTTATCTTTTTGAGCTCCTTATCTAAAAGTATTTTTAATTTCTCATTTGAGATATCGAGCTCTTTTATATTGTGACTTGAGTGCCTTAATCCTCCATAAAGCATAGCATATATATTTGCATAGTGCCCCGTGTGAAGCTCTATGTTGGTTATACCCAATTTATAAACCATATCTATAGTATCTATATTTGGGTCTATAAAAACAGAAGTATCTATGGCATTTTTATCAAAAAGTTTTTTAGCTTTTGTTATGTCATCTTCAAATTTTGTTATATCTAATCCGCCCTCTGTTGTAACCTCTTGGCGATTTTCTGGCACCAATGTTGCTATATGTGGTTTGTGTGTAGCAACAAAGTTCAAGATATTTTTATCTAAACTACACTCAAGATTTATAGGCAAATTTGTATGAGACAATATATGCAACACATCTTTATCTTTTATGTGTCGTCTATCTTCTCGTAAGTGTATAGTTATCTGGTCAGCTCCACCCATTTTACAAAAATACAAACTATCTATTATATTTGGATCATTTATCTGTCTTGCTTCTCTCAGCACTGCTATATGGTCTATATTTACACCAAGTTTCATATTTTTGTCCTTTTTAGTTTAAACATATTTTATCTAAATAAAATAATTTTATGATAAGATAGGCCATGATAAGCAAATCGAGCATAGAAAACCTGAAAAATACCATAGATATAGTTGATACTGTATCGTCATATATACAGCTAAAAAAATCTGGTTCAAACTTCAAAGCAAATTGCCCTTTTCACGATGAAAAAACAGCAAGCTTTGTAGTAAGTCCGTCTAAACAGATATACCACTGCTTTGGCTGTCAAGTAGGAGGCGATAGCATAAAATTTGTCATGGAATTAGAAAAATTAAACTATCCAGAAGCTTTGGAAAAATTGGCAGACCAAAACAATATTACTTTAGAATACGAAGACAAAAACTATAAAAAACAAGATTTTAGCACAATAGAAAAACTAAACTCACACTATATAAATAAACTTGACCATAACCAAACAGCAAAAAAATATCTCGAAGACAGAGGTGTTTGGCACTCAACTATAGAAAAATTTGGCATAGGATATGCAAATAGTTCAAACGATACTATAAACTTCTTAAAACAAAATATGCTAAACCTCAATGACGCTGTGGAGTTTGGTTTGATAGGTAGCAGCGACAATGGTTTGTATGCGAGATTTATAGACAGAATAACATTTCCAATACATACAAATAGTGGCAAAATATGTGGTTTTGGTGGTAGGACTATCACAGGACATCAAGCAAAATACATAAACTCTCCACAAACAAAACTATTTAACAAATCAAGAATATTATATGCATACGACAAAGCAGCAAAACAGATATACAAAAATAAACAAATAATCATAACAGAAGGTTACCTTGATGTCATCATGCTTCATCAAGCTGGATTTATAAATAGTGTTGCTACATTGGGAACTGCCTTGACAAAAGAGCATCTGCCTTTGCTTTGTAGGGGTGAGCCTGAGATTATATTGGCATACGATGGTGACAAAGCAGGAAAAGAAGCTGCAAAAAAAGCTTCATATCTTTTATCGGCAAATAATCTTGAGGGCTCTGTCGTGCTATTTGATGAAGGGGTTGATCCGGCTGATATCGTCAAACAAAACAAAATAGAAGAGCTCGGCGAGATATTTTTAGACAAAATACCTTTTGTGAGATATATCATAGATGAGACAATTTTATCATATGATACAGCAAACCCATATCAAAAAAAACGATGCCTCGATGAGATATCATCATATATGCGAACCTTAAACAAAATCGTAGCACAAGAATACAAAACATATATATCAACCAAACTAAATATCAAACCGCAACATATAAAAATAGACAGCTTCCAAAGAAAAAGAGAAGACGACATATCGTTTGTATCCAAAGATATAGCAGAGCTTTGTATCATAAAAACTGCACTATCAAACGATGAGTGCTTTGATATAGTTTTAGACGGCTTAAACAGCGATATGTTTTTATGCCACAAAGATGAGTTTAATATGCTTTTGACAAACAAAACAGACCAAAGTCTCATAAGCATAAGCTTGACCGACGATATAAATATCCTAACACTCCAAGAGTTAAATTTTCAAATATCTATGATGGTCACAAACTACTACAAAGCACAGCTTTTAAAAATCAAACAAAACACAAATATGCAGTTCAAACAAAAAGTTCAGAAGATAAAAGAGCTACAACAAAAGATAAAAGAGCTTAAAAAATCATAAATTTCACCATTTAAGATTAGTTTAAGTAAAATTATGTTATAATGTGTGAATTATAAATAAGGATTATATATGAAAAAGATATTTGTCTATTTGTGTTTAGCATTTTTGTCTATCACTTCGCTATATGGTGCGTGTGCAAATGACATAGATATGGATGGAAACCAAATACATGCTGTGGCAGATGTAGATATACAAACCACTACTAAAAATGACATAATAAATGCAAAATCAGTCAAAGAGTATATAGAACAACGATTTGGTTTATAAACTATTAAAAGGAATACAAATATGAAAACAAATATCATAGGCACTACATTTATAATATCTATATTTATAAATACAGCTATATTTGGTGCTTGTATAGAAGGTGTAGATATGAACGGAAACAATATCAAAAATCTCAATACGAAAACCGGTAAAGAGGTTAAAATATTCACATCAAAAACTGACAATACAGAAGAACATGCCGTCAGTGCTAAAGAGGTGCAAAACTATATAGATGATTTGATAGCAGAAAAAAAACTTATAGGTATCCCAACTGATGGGCCAGCTGGAGGATATTATGATATCGGTGGAAAAAGATGGGCTAGAGAAAATACTCGTATCAGCAAATATATAAGCGATGATACAGATATATCTCATCCTTTTTCTAGTAGCAGCGCAGATACATTTTCGTATCCTGAAACATACACAGGCTCAAATGTAGAATCGCTCCCACCGATGGCAAGAAACAACGACTATTGGGGTTATCTATACCAGTGGGATGCGGCTAATTATACTTCAAGTGGAAACGCTGCCAAACAAAAACAAGGAGTTTGTCCAAATGGCTGGCATATACCAACATTTGATGAGATGGCAACATTTTTTAAAGCTTTGGATCCTTCTGTAGACACCACTAAAGTTGCTGGACGATGGACAGGCACAAATGGAGCTTCAAATATCAGGTATGGCGATGCAAAAGGTAGTTCTATAGTATTTGCTGGTATGAGAAACCACGAAGGTAAATTTTCACTTCGTAGCAAAAATGAGGGTTATTGGACATCTGATGAATCTGATACCAATACTGCTTGGTTTTGGGCTATGGATATCAATGAACCAAATTTTTATAAAGGTATAGCACCAAAAACTCGTGCGTTGTCGGTTCGGTGTTTAGAAGATTGATATTTGTAAAATTATGATACAACATAAGATATCTAAACACTCTTTAAAATTAAAAAGGAATAAATATGAATAATACTATTTTCAAAACAATCGCAGCTATTTTTATAGTTTCATCAGTCGGATTATATGGTGCATGTCCTGCTGATATGGAACTGTCTGGCTTTGGTATCGAAAACCTAAATAGTGGCACCAACAAGGAAGTAGATATATACAACTCAAAAAAAGATGGCAAACAAAACTATGCTATAAACGCACAAGATGTGAAAAACTATATAGATAAACTCATAAATGTGGATAAACTTCAAGCTCCATCTATTGACAGCGGACCTCCTGGTGGGACATTTACAGAACCAGCTACAGGAAGATCATGGGCTGTGAGAAATAGCTACGTAGAAAATTACCCCGATGGCACACCTATAAAACACCCATTTAATGGCTCTGAAACTAATACATTTTCATATCCTGATGTATTTAAAGATGTGAATATAGAATCCCAACCACCAAACAGACAAGGCCAAGCGTATTTTGGCTTGCTTTATCAATGGAATGCAGCCATGAAAAGTAGCACAGCAGAAAAAGCACAAGGCATATGTCCAAATGGCTGGCATATACCCTCTCATGCAGAAGTTCGGAATTTTTTTGTCAATTTCTACAAAGGTGGAAGTGGATACGATAACACGGTTAGCACAAGTCTTACCGAAACAGGTTGGACTGGCACAACAATTGGCAAAAATATAAGAGATGGTGGACCGCATGGTGTGAATATGAGATATGCTGGCTTTAGAGATACTTCTGGTAAATTTGTAGATAGAGATGTAGGTATAGGCTTTTGGACATCTACACAAGTCGCAGGCAATCCAAACCGTGCATGGTTTTGGTATTTAAGCGACACCAACGATGGAGTTTTGAGAAATCACAAGGTTAAAAATTTTGCTGCTTCTGTTCGTTGTATAAAAGATGAAACGCCTTAAGGGCACCTCTAAAAGCCTCTATAGCTCATAGAAGGAGCGGTTTTTGATGTATAAAGTTCATAAAAATTTCACAGAAAGTTTTTCGCTATGCAAAAATCGGCACGGCTACTTTTGAAGGGTTAACTAATTAATTCAAGAAATTTTATGAACTTTTTTCGCGAAAACTTCCCTTCCCTACGGGCTTTGTTCGCTTTTCCTTATTTTAAAGTTTTAGCTTTTGAATTAACCCGTTAGTCCTTCAAGCTAAAACTTTAAAATAAGAAAAAGCAACCTAAAGCTATGAGCATAGAGGTTTTTAGAGGTGACCTTAATATACTTTCAATCAAATACAAATTGGCTACTATTTATAGTTATTTTATATGTGCCCTTTAATATTTGACTTCGTATAAATTTTTTGGTTCCAAAACTCAAAGCCATATTGGAACCCTAAACTACTTATCAGAGAAATTTGCTTCGCAAACCGCTATCGCTTTTCTGGTTTAGGGCAAATTATTTAACTCGCTTGCAAATTTAAACATATCTATGCCATATTTTTGACGGATAGTATGTATATATATGTCTATATTGTTTGATTTTTCTTCAAACAAAGTATTTTTAGCTTTCTTATCGTGGAATTTTGAGACAGTTATATTTAGATAAGTGATCGCTCTTGATATATTGGTATCGGTATCGTTGAAAAGTTTTTTGATAGTTTTTCTAAAAACTATTTCGCTATATGGTTCATATATTTTATGATTGTTTCTGTTTTTTAAACCATGTTCATATATAAATTTAAGCTCAAAACAAGTTGGATATAGTGACCGGTTTTGGCACAAAAAACTTATGTGCCTACACAACACTGCCAAGCGTCTTTGTATCTCAACTCTATCGTATATAGCATCAAATGTTCTGCTTATGCTTATTGATTTTCTATTTTGGTTATCTATGACAAGAGTATTTGTATCCAAGCCTTGTGTCGCTTGATACAGCCATATTCCTTGTTTGCCCCAGCTATACAAAGTGGCTTTGTGTTGTTTTATATCTATAAGATTTTTGATATTTAGTGCTGATAATTTTTTGAAATATCCTTTGCCAATACCTGGAAATTTTGATATATTTATATTTTTGATGAACTCATTTATTTGATTTTTTTGTATATATTTCACACCATATGGTTTAGCATAATTTGTAGCTACTTTTGACAACATTTTCGCTTTGCAAATACCTATTGATACTGGTATTTCAAGTTCTCTATATACAAGTGCTTGTAAATTCAAAGCAAATGCTACTGCTTTATCATCATCAATATACCCAGATATATCACAAAAAAACTCATCGATACTAAACTGGCTAACTATTGGTATATTTTTTTCCAATAATTTTTTAAGCTGATACGAAAGCTCGTGATATAGAGGATAGTTTGGTGGCAGCACTATCAAATCTGGACAAAGTTTCAAAGCTTCAGATATACTCATAGCGGTTTTCACGCCGTATGCCCTCGCTTCATAAGATGCTGTAGTGACAATACCTCTAATTCTACCATCTTTATCTATAAAATACTCTTCAAAACTTTTGTTTTTGTTGTAGCTTAAAATTGAACTTGAAAATGCTCCAGCTATACCACTGATTTTGCGATTTTGTTTGGCTGTATCAAATATACTTAAATTGCTCCTGCCACCTACTGCTATAGGAATGTCGTCGTATATATTTGTGCCAATTCTATGTGCGGATGCAAAGAATGTATCTATATCTATATGTATAAACAATCAATGCCTCAAGTTAAATACAAAGTTTCTATCAAATAAACATATGCTACAGACTATCTTATATCACATGTTTCTGGTTTATATCTTTTTTCATTCTTTTTGCTTGGATAAAGCCCAATAAAAATATGAGTATAAATAAAGGCACAAATAAAATCTGTTTGCTTATTCTATCTGCTTTTACTTTGACATTTTCTATAATCCACCCACTATCAACTCCAGCTACTTTTATAGCTTCCATCTGTTTACTTATACCAGGATTTACCATCAAAATCTCTGCTCGTCCATCTATAGTATCCATCATAAGTCCAGAGTTTATTAGCTTGTCTTTACCTGTAGCACCATCTTTCAAATCTACTGTAAAAGTGTATTTTCTATCTATGTCATCAATAGTTGTGCCGCTAACTACAAATTGTAGTTTTTCATTTTTTGGTAAGTTTTTTGCCACTTCAAATATCATAGCACCATCGAGCACATCAAATGGTGGCTGGATTTTGTCCCATATAAATCCAGGACGAAACAATAAAAAAGTCAAAATAAGCAAAGCAATTGTCTCATACCATCTGTTTTTAGCTATCCAATATCCTTGAGTAGCACCAGCAAATATAAGCATAGCTACTATGGAACTAATCACCACCATAACAAACTCAAAGATATTGTCTATGCCTATCATGAGAAGTTGGGTGTTAAATATAAACATAAATGGCAATATAGCTGTCCTCATATCGTATGTGAAGCCTTGTATACCAGTTTTTATAGGGTCGCCTTTGGATATGGCAGCAGCAGCAAAAGCCGCTAACCCAACTGGTGGCGTATCATCTGCCAATATACCAAAATAAAATACAAACATATGAGCAGCGATAAGAGGTATAGCTATATCAGCAGATGCTCCTAAGCTGACTATCACTGGAGCCATAAGCGATGATACTACTATATAGTTAGCTGTTGTAGGCAATCCCATGCCAAGTATCAAACTAATAACCGCAGTCAAGACAAGTATGATAAATATATTTCCACCACTTACGGTTTCAACCAAACCTATGACTACTTGTCCTATGCCAGTGAGTGTAACCGTGCCTACGATGAGACCAGCTACAGCGGTAGCCACACCGATACCTACCATATTTGACGCACCTGAAATCAAACCAGCTTTAAAGTCTTTTATACTATCTTTAACACGCCCAAATATTTTCTCTTTTTTGCGAAACATATCTATAAGTGGTTTTTGAGTTAGTATGATAAACACCATAAATACAGTTGCCCAAAAAGCAGATAAATCCGGTGAAAGTCGTTCATATGTCAAAAGCCATACAAGCACAACTATAGGCAATAAAAAATGCAACCCAGACAATACAGTAGGACGAACCTGCGGCAAATGCTCCAAGTCATCTCTATCTAAGTCTGGCACCCTTGCTGCTACATATACCAAATACACATATAACAATCCTATCAAGCAAAGCACCAACACAAGATAATTTTCACCTGCAAATGATTTCAGAAACTCCAACAATGGAGGCAAAACAAATGTCAAAAAACCCAAAATAGACACAACAGAAAGCACACCGATTAGCTTACCCCACTTGTCCATCTTGTGAACCCGTGGAAGCCCTTGCATATTTGCTTTTTTTGCTTCTAAGTGAACTATATATATCAATGCAATATAAGATATAACAGCTGGCAAAAATGCATGCTTTATAATCTCTATAAATGGTATACCAACATACTCCACCATCAAAAATGCAGCAGCCCCCATGATAGGAGGGGTGAGTTGGCCATTGGTAGAAGATGCTACCTCAATAGCCCCTGCTTTTTCTTTACTAAAGCCTACTTTTTTCATGAGAGGTATCGTAAATGTGCCAGTGGTAACTACATTTGCTATAGATGAACCAGATATCATACCTGTCATAGCGGAGCTAACTACAGCAGCCTTAGCAGGACCACCACGAAAATGCCCCATAAGCGCAAATGCTACTTTTATAAAATAATTACCAGCTCCAGCTTGGTCAAGCAAAGCACCAAAAAGCACAAATAAAAATACCATAGACGCAGACACACCAATAGCGATACCAAATGCACCTTCGGTGGTTATCCACATATGAGATACAATTTTAGATATAGATGATCCTCCATAATCACCAGCTCCAAACAAAGCATAAGCAACAGCAAGTGTAGCTACTATCATAAGTGGGGGACCAAGTGATCGTCTGGTTGCTTCAAGTAAAAGAACCAAACCAATGATAGCAAATATTATATCTATTTGATTTGGCACTCCAAGTCTCATCTCAAATGCAACTGGAGCAAAAAGTTGCTCAAACATAAAATACAACACTGAAACTATAAGTAAGCTACCCAAAATCCAATCATATATAGGTATGTGACCCACAGGAGCTCTTTTGTATGGAACATAAGTCAAATATGCTAAAAATCCAGCAAACATGAGGTGAAATTTCTTGACCATGTCTATATTCATCCAAGGAGTGAACTCTAAAACAAGTGGCGATGATACATATAATTGAAACAGCGACCAAGTTATCGCAAGATATATTATAAAATTTGTTACAAGTCTATTTGTAGGGTCTCTCGTGCCTATCTCGTATTTGTCTATGTTTATCTCTTTGCTCATATATATCCTTTTTGGGTTTTAAAAAGTTTAGAGACATAAAAAGAACTTCTAAATCAATAACTTAAAATAAAACACCGCATTGTGATGTTTTATTTTAAGTTAAATAGCTTTTTTGCCTTGACTAAAAGTCAAGACAAAAAAAACTTTTGTTACATCAAGCCAGCTTCTTTGTAGTATTTAACCGCACCATCGTGAAGTGGAGCTGATAAACTGTCTTTAATCATCTGTTCTTTTGAAAGATGTGCAAATGCAGGATGAAACTTTTTAAATGCATCAAAATTTTCAAATACTGCTTTGACTATATTGTATACAACATTTTCAGGAACTTTAGCTGAAGTTACAACTGTAGCACCCACACCAAATGTAGAAACATCAGCATCGTTACCTGCATACATACCACCTGGAATTTTAGCAGATCTATAGTAGTCATTGTCTGATATAAGCTTATCAACTTCAGGACCAGTTACATTTACAATAGTGCTTTCACAAGTAGTTGTAGCTTCTTTGATAGCTCCAGATGGGTGTCCAACTACATATACCATAACATCAATTTTGTTATCACACAATGCCTTTGCTTGCTCTGCTGCTTTTAATTCAGATGCTTGTGAGAATGCTGAGTTATCCCAACCTTTTGCTTTCATAAGTATCTCCATAGTTCCTCTTTGTCCTGAACCAGGGTTTCCTATGTTTACTCTTTTGCCTTTGATATCATCAAGTGTTTTGATACCTGAATCTTTTCTTGCTACCATGGTAAATGGTTCTGCGTGAAGTGAAAATACTGCTCTTAGATCTTTGAATGGGCCTTTGTCTTTAAACTTGCTTGTGCCATTGTATGCATGAAACTGCCAGTCTGACTGAGCTACACCTAAGTCAAGCTCTCCTGCTCTTATAGTGTTGATATTATATACTGAACCACCTGTTGATTCTACACTACATCTAACTCCGTGTTCTTTTTTATTTTTATTGACAAGTCTACATATAGCTCCACCCGATGGATAATACACACCAGTGACTCCGCCAGTTCCAATTGTAGCAAAATTGCCTTTTGGTGCATCTGCTTTAGCCTCAACAGCTGGTGCTGGTGCTTTCTCTTCAGCCTTTTGCTTTTGTTCACATCCTGTTGATGCAAATAAAACAACCGACAACAATACGATTATTTTGATAGTTTGTTTAAACATATCTACTCCTTTTTTTTAAGTAGGAAATTATAACACAATACTATAAAAGTTGCTCAAAAAAAGGTATAATTTTAGTTATATAGCTTTTGATTATATAGTTTATAATCAAGAGCTACTAATTTTTGCTGCCATATCCACAAGCCTACTACTATATCCCCACTCGTTGTCATACCAACTTAGGACTTTTGCCATATTGTTTGAAGCTACTTGCGTAGTATCAAGAGCAACGACAGTGCTATAACTTGAACCTACAAAATCTTGACTAACGCGGAACATATCATCAATACCCAATATACCCTTCATACTGTTTTTTGATGCTTTGACAAATGCTTCGTTTATCATATTTGTTGTAACCTCTTTTTGCAAAGTTACTGTCAAATCAACTATAGATACATTTGGAGTAGGCACTCTTATTGCTTGTCCGTTTATCTTGCCTTTGAGATTTGGCAAAACTTTAGATATAGCTTTGGCTGCTCCTGTAGATGCTGGTATCAAATTGATAGCTCCTGCTCTTGATTTTCTTGGGTCTTTTTCGTGTTTGTTATCCAAAATCGGTTGACTTCCTGTATATGAGTGAATAGTTGTCATAAGTGCTTCAACTATAACAAAATTTTCATCAAGAACTTTTGCGACAGGGGCTAAACCATTGGTTGTGCATGATGCATTTGATATTATGGCTTCGCCCTTATATTCGCTATCGTTTGCTCCTAAAACATATGTAGGCGTATCATCTTTTGCTGGTGCTGACATTATCACTTTTTTAACTCCACTTTCTATAAATGGTCGCACAAGCTCACTTGTCAAAAATGCTCCAGTACACTCAAGCACTACATCGGCTTTCCAAAAAGCAAAGTCAAGCTTGACTGGGTTGCGTTGGCTTAACAGTTTAGCCTTTTCGTCAGCTATATATACATATCCATCTTTGACTACTATGCTCTCGTCTACTCCATGCACTGAGTCGTATCGCAAGTTGTATTGTATCATATATTCACTGCCAGTTGCATTGATAGCGACAAGTCGCATATTATTTTGTTTTGCCACTATTTTTGCTACACATCGCCCTATTCTGCCTAAACCATTTATAGCTATGTTTATCATACATACTCCTTGACAAACTTTTCTATTCTATTTATACCTTCAATGATATTTTCTAAACTCGTAGCAAATGAAAACCGAAAATACCCATCAAGCCCAAATGCCGCACCTGGCACTACTGCCACACCTGTATATTCTAGCAGTTTTTCACAAAACTTTAGGCTATCTTTTTCTATCTTTTCTATATTGACATATAGATAAAATGCTCCATCTGGTTTTTTGACCGACAGACCTTCTATATCGTTAAACATCTTTATAGCACTGTTTCGCCTAGCTTCAAACTGTGTTCTCATATACTCTATATCCTCATCAACCTTGCCATCAAGTGCGATAATCGATGCAGCCATAGTTGTGGCATTGATATTTGATGTGCTTTGGCTTTGAAGTTTTTTCATAGCTTTTTGTAGATTTTTATTTTTTGTCGCTAGATAACCAAATCTCCACCCAGTCATAGCAACTGATTTACTCAAACCATTTACAGTGATGGTTCTATTTAGCATATCGTCATTTATAGAAGCTACGCTTATAAACTTGATATCATCAAATATAAGTTTTTCATACATCTCATCACTTACTACTGCTATACTAGTGTCTTTTAAAACATCTGATAAACTCTCTAACTCTTGTTTGCTATACACTGCTCCTGTTGGGTTTGAAGGGGTTGTTAGTATCAATATTTTTGTTTTTTTGGTTATCGCCTCTTGTAGTTGCGAGGCTGTGATTTTGAAGTTTGACTTGTCGTTTGTGTTTATTATCACTGGTGTTGCACCACAATATTTTGCCAACTCTGGATATGTTACCCAATACGGTGCTGGCACTATTACCTCATCGCCGTGGTCAACTAAAGCTTGAAATATATTAAACAAACTATGCTTTGCACCTACATTTACCATAATACCATCTAACTCATAATCCAACCCGTTTTCTCTTTTTAGTTTATTTTTGATAGCGGTTTTGACCTCAAGTGTTCCGTCTACTGCTGTGTATTTTGTTTCGCCGCGTCCAAGTGAAACACAAGCTTCATCTTTGATAGCTTGTGGTGTATCAAAGTCAGGCTCACCTGCGCTAAAACTTAGTATATCTTTGCCTTTTGCTTTTAACTCATTTGCCAAAGTTGATATCGCTATCGTCATCGATGGCGACAATCTATCTACTCTTTTTGATAATATCATATTAAATCCTTTCTAAAATTTACTAACTCTTCTAATCTTTTTGCTCCATCAAATATAGTTTGCTCATCAAACTGCTTGCCTATAAACTGCAAACCAATTGGCATATCATCTTTATCTTTTGATACGGGCACAGATATAGCAGGAAGGCCAGCTAAGTTTGTAGATATTGTGTATATATCGCTAAGATACATATCAAGTGAGTTTTTGTATGCTCCTATTTTAGGTGCAGTAGTAGGAGCGACAGGTGAAAGTATCAAATCAGCTGTGCTAAAAATTGTCTCAAATTCATCTTTGATTATATGTCTAACTTTTTGTGCTTTTATATAATAAGCATCATAATACCCACTACTCAACACAAATGAACCCAACAAAATACGTTTTTGAACCTCTTTGCCAAATCCTTTTGATTTTGTATTTTCGTAAAGTTGATTTAAATTTGAAGCTTCTTGTTGATTGCCATATCGCACACCATCAAACCTACTTAAGTTTGCACTTGCTTCTGCGGTGGCTATAACATAATATGTAGATATATGTTTTTTAGTATCCATCATGGTTTGGTTTATTATCTCGTGTCCATCTTTTTTCAACAGCTCCACTACCTCATAAAATGCTTTTTTTATCTCACTACTGGCATCGTTTAAAAACTCGTCTATTATCGCTATTTTCAATTTTCTCTTGCTGTTTATGTTTGGTGCTATTTTATTGTATTTTATATTTGCTGATGTGCTGTCCATATCATCATATCCGCTTATTATATCGTATAAAATAGCACTATCTTCAACCGAGTTGGTTATAGGACCACACTGGTCAAGTGACGACGAGTATGCCGTGATACCGTATCGTGAAACTCTACCATATGTTGGCTTCATACCCACCACTCCACAATAACAAGCAGGCTGTCGTATGCTTCCACCTGTATCAGTGCCAAGTGCGGCAATTGCTTGACCGCTAGCTACCGCACAAGCACTTCCGCCACTACTTCCTCCTGCTGTCTTGGTGCTATCGTGTGGATTTGTAGTCTTGCCAAAATACCCGCTAGTAGTATCGCTACCCATAGCAAACTCATCCATATTTGTCCTGCCATATGGAGCTAAACCGATAGTTAGAAGCTTCTGTATGACTGTAGCATTGTATGGAGCTATGTATCCATCTAATATATTGCTAGCACAGCTCATCGCTTGGTCTTTGACATTGATAATATCTTTTATAGCTATAGGCACTCCACTATGTAGTTTTTGTATTTTTTGATTTTTCAACTGCTCTATATATGCCCCGTGTTGTGTGCCTTTTGCTATGTTGTCATCTAGTTTTTCATATAGCTCTATCAAGCCATTTTTATCTAGTTTTATAGCTTCTTTTAAACTTATCATAATAACTCCTTAAACAATTTTGTATTTTGTATTGTTATTTTATTTTTTTCATTAAATAGATGTTGCAAAAATTTTATCTCAGAAAAGGTGAAACCTTTGGGCTGCTTGTCGCTTATCTTAAAACCATTTATATGCGGCTCTATTTTTTTAAGTTTTTTTTCAAGTTTTATATAATACACTATCTTATAATCATCTTGATATGTTTTCTCCACTGCTACATATATTTTATCATCTGCGAACTTTTGATTTAATATATCTTTGAGTTTTGATTTTTTGTTTTCATATAATTTTTCAAAATCCTCTTTGATTATATATGCTATAAATATCTTTGAATATATATTATAATAATCCTCAATATTTTTTGATTTTAGGAATTCTGCTTGTCTTTTTATATTTTTGTTGCTTATTTTATACAATATCCATTTGAGGGTTGAGTAGTATTTGAAATTGCTCGTATCTATATCATATATGTTTATCATCTTATTGTTGTGGCTTATTTGTAATTGTTTTTTTTCATAAGTTTTGTTTTTGATATTTTTCAATATAGGATATATATCTAAAGTATCTGTTATCCACACAACACAAAAATCAGGAAACAAATGTGTAGCGAGTGCCTCTTTTGTGACAACTACCAAACATTTTATATCTAATTTTGGAAACAAAAGTTTAAGCAACGACCTCTTTTTTTTGAGTCGTTTTCTCAAATCTGCAGTGCTTTTAACCACTGTCATCTCTACAAAATATACAGAATCTACACTGAAAAACATAGCATCAAACTCGCTTATATCTTTGTAGCCAGATTTAAAAACTATTTGTGATTTTGTATCAATCAAAAACCCATTTTTTATATTTCTACTATCGTTTTGGTGTGGGCCTTTGAGTATAAATTTACTTATAAAATCGTTTGTTTTAGCGTATATGAGTAGGTGCTCGTATATTATATTTTCATACAGTGCTCCCACAAATGTATTATACAAAGCTATATATGACGATGACTCTTTATCTATGCCTTTATTTATCATAGACAATAGTGATTTTGTTTTGTATTGATAGTGATATATATTGTCGCCAAGTGGTGCGAGATTTAAACTTTCTATATCATTTGTGATTTTAAGCTTATTATTTTTGCTGACTTTTTTTAACAAAATTACTCCCACTCTATAGTTGCTGGTGGTTTGGAGCTGATATCATATACCACTCTGTTTATACCATTTGTTTCGTTTATGATTCTACGGCTTATCACTTCAAGTATATCAAAAGGAACTTTTGAAAATGTAGCTGTCATACCATCTATGGCATCTACTATTCGCACACAAATAGTATTGTCATATGTTCTGTTATCGCCCATGACGCCAACAGAACGGACATTTAACAACACCACAAACGCTTGCCATGTTTTATCATAATACCCACTCGAGTTTAACTCTTCTATTAAAATTGTATCACAAGCTCTTAGTATACTTAAGGATTGTTTATTTACAGATCCCATTATCCGTATAGCCAAGCCAGGTCCTGGAAATGGATGCCTGTTTATCATCTGTTTTGGCAAACCCAACTCAGCCCCAAGTTGTCTCACCTCATCTTTAAATATCTCTTTGAGTGGCTCTATTAACTTGAAACTTAAATTTTCTGGCAAACCACCTACATTGTGATGCGATTTTATAGTTTTGCTAGGACCTTTGATTGAAACTGATTCTATAATATCTGTGTATAAAGTTCCTTGTGCTAAAAACTCTATGTCATCATATTTGGCAGCTTCTACACTAAATACATCTATAAAAATCTTGCCTATTATTTTTCTCTTTTCTTCTGGGTCGCTTACATCTTGCAATTTAAACATAAACTGTTCGCAAGCATCTATGGTGATAAGTTTTATATTAAGATGGCGAAACATATTTTGAACATCTATGACCTCATTTGTTCTCAACAAACCATTGTCTACAAATACACATATCAAATTTTCACCTATAGCTTCATATAATATCGTAGCAACAACCGAACTATCTACACCACCACTTACTGCACACAATACCTTTTTGTTGGTTACTGTTTTTTTTATATTTTGTATAGTATGTTTAGCGAAGTTTCCCATAGACCAATTTTTCTCACAACCGCATATATATTTAGCAAAATTTTTAAGTATTTTATCGCCATCGATAGTATGTGTAACTTCTGGGTGAAATTGGCAAGCATAGATATTTTTAGCTGTGTTTTGTATCATTGCATATGGTGAGTTTTCACTTGAGGCTATCTTTTCAAAACCATCTGGAAGTTTTTGCACCTTATCGCTGTGAGACATCCATACACTATAGTTTGACATATCTTTAAATATAGTTTTCTTTTTATTGTCAACTATCAGCTGTGCTTTGCCATATTCACGAGATTTAGATGGCACTACTATACCGCCAAACCTATCAACTATGAGTTGCATGCCATAACATATGCCTAAAATTGGCTTGTTCATATCAAATATATCATCATCTATTTTATAAGCATCTTTATCGTATATAGATGCCGGCCCGCCACTAAACACAAGCCCTATTGGCTCCAATTTTTTGATAGTTGACAATTTTTCAAAGTATGGCAGTATCAAAGTATAGTATCCAAGTTTTCGTAAACTTTTTGCTATAAGCTGTGTATATTGACTACCAAAATCAAACACTACTATAGGATTCTTTTGCATTGTGTTCCTTTTTTATATATTATCTAAAAATACTTAAAATATGCTATTTTAACACTTGAGCTGTTTGAATTCTTTTTTATAGTATTCTATGTCTTTTGTAATTATTTTATCATAAAAATAGTTTAGCTCTTTATTTATATCTTGTAAGCCAAAATTCTTGAATCGTTCAGGAAATATAGCTCTTTCTGTTTTTTTATAAACTATACAAAAAATAAATTGATAATCATTTAGGTTTTGTATTTTAAACAAATTTTTTAATAGTTTAGCACCGCTTCTAAACTTATTTTGCATAGTTCTGTCTTTGATATTTTTCAATTCTGAGTTTTTAAACTCTACACAATATATCGTATCTTTATTTAAATATATAGCATCTGGTGATGCTTTTTGTTGAGCTTTATCTTGTTTTTTTGAATATATATCAAAATTATATACTGTTTGTGTTTTGGTATCATCGCACAAATATATTTTATTGTTCTTGTCATAGCTTGTTTGCTTGAAAGTAGATATACAGTCTTTTAATTTTGCTTTTAATGTATTTTCTATACTATTTAGCATTTAAAATATCGCTATCCATTTTATCAAACTCATCAAATGGTTGCGACAATAGCTCAAATATCTCCGATATATTATTTTCGTCTTTTATAGCACCATCTTTTGCTAGATAAAAGTTGCTTTTATCTCTTAATTTTTTATTGTCTGTATATCTATGAAGTGCTTCTATCATGTAGGGACTGTGAGAGTTTACTACAATTTTAACACCGCTGCTTACAAGTTTTACAATAATTCTTGCCATATCCAACTGCCATTTTGGATGCAGATGAACTTCAGGCTCATCAAGCACCAGTATCATATTTTTATTCAAACGATTATTTTTTGATAATATCTGCAAAATACCAAATGCTTTGATGCCTGTAGCAGTATTGACGATATCTATTTTTTTGTTATTTTTTAAAAATACAAGCTTTCCCATATCATCTACTACAAACTCACCATCTATTATATTTTTAATCTCCTCATGGACAAAACAGATATCAGTATCTTTTTGTTTTATCTTTAGATGATAATCCAAATCAAACAACAAATGAGGTCTGTCTATAGATATATTTTCTCCGTAGCTATTTACTCTCTTTTCAAGAGTATTTATATCATTGAAAAAATCAAAAAAATTCAAACTAATCGGTGTTTCAATAAATAGCACATCTGGAACTTTTTTTATGTTTTTTAGTTTTGGTTTTATATCATTATAAGATACAGCATTTTTTGAACCATCTGCTATTATTGTAGGTATGGTTATACTATCAATATCTATATCTATTTTATTGGCAACCAAAAAATCAACATTTAAACCTTTCATAATATTTACATTGAAAATTTCACCACATTTTTGCGCTGCAGTCGCATGTTCAAAAGAAAATTTTTCTGTATTGGGTAGGCTATGGATTATCTTAATCACTCTCAATCCATAATACAAAGCTTTACCTAATGTACTTTTACCAGTATCGTTTTCTCCTGCTATCACGGTCAAACCATCAATTTTAACATTTGCCTTTTTTAGTGCACCTATGTTTTCAAGTTTTATTTTCATTCTTTATCCGTTTTTGTATTAATATATCTAAAAATACTTAAATCTGTTTCAAAACAACATATCGCCTGTGGTTTAAGCCGTCTATTACTTTTATATTTTTATTTATACCCTCTATCTCATCTTTGTAGTTGCTGCCCTTGTATAGCAGGTGTGTGGTATTTTTGTTGCTTATGTTTGAGCTTATTTTTAAAAGTTCTTTTACATTTGTCACAGCACGACTAAATACAAGTTGTGGTTTTATATCGTTACAAAGCTCTACTTTTTTAGATATTATCTTGGTATTTTTGAGCTTCAAACTCGCAACTACAAATCCCAAAAAAGCTGATTTTTTCCTATTTGGCTCTATCAAATAACATTTGGTATCTGGTTTTGCTATGGCAAGTATCAGTCCGGGATATCCGGCTCCTGTGCCAATATCAGCAAAACTATCAAATTGTTTCAAAAATTTTAAAACATATAAACTATCAACTATGTTTTTTTCTATAAATATATCATCTAAACTTGAAGTTAGGTTGTGTGTCGCACCCCATTGTTTTAAAATTGTTTTAAATATTTTGATTTTCTCAAAAAAATCATCGTCAAAACTCAAGCCAACATCTCTTAAGCTATTTTTAAGATTTGTCATCTATTGTTGCATGGCGGTTATGAAGTTTTTGTAAATTTTTTCTAACTCTTCATCCTCTTTTGATACATCTATATTGTCTTGTATTTTTACTGCATGTTCTAGTATAGCAACTCTTTTTATAAGATATGCGAACATCTGCTTGGATATATCTGGCAATACATTATGATCAAGCGATATCTCATCGGTTTTTGTCCTTCTTTTTTGTCTCACAACCCTAGCTGGCACACCAATAGCAGTGCAGTTTGCTTTGACATTTTCTACTACAACTGAGTTTGCTCCTATTTTAGCATGCTTGCCTATAGTTATGTCGCCAAGCACCTTTGCTCCAGCACCAATAGTCGTGAAGCTATGCACAGTTGGGTGTCGTTTGCCACAGCTTAAACTAACCCCTCCTAATGTCACACCTTGATATATAAGCACATCGTCATTTACGATAGCAGTTTGTCCTATAACCACACCAAATCCATGGTCTATAAATACTCGCCTACCTATATAGCAAGCTGGGTGTATGTCTATGTTGGTCAATATTTGACTAGCGCCACTTAAAAATCTAGCAAATCTTTTAAAGCCTTTTTTATACAATATATTTGCTACTCTATAATTCACTACAGCCCAAACTCCAGGATAATTGAAGAATACTTCAAACCGAGTATATAAAGCTGGGTCGTTTTTTTTCGGTAAACTAAAATCCTCTTTGATTTTACTCCACAAACCTATATCATCTTTTTCCAATACTTACCTTTCATAAAAGTTCTCACAACCACAAATGACCCATATACCAAGTAGTTGTTCTCTTTTTTTAGAGTGTTGTTTTCAAATAAATCTACACCCATACCCAAAGATGTTATCTCTTTTTTAAGTGTATTTATATTTACAACTCTTTTATCTTTTATATTCAATATATAAACCATCTTTATCTTTGGTTTGAGTATATCTAAAATAACTTTAAAATTCTTGTCATACAAACAATTGTATATCAAAATCGTCCCTTGTTTTATGAAATCCTTTATAGCCATAGCAGATAAACTATTGTGTCCTACATCTATGATTATGTTATCGTTTATTTGTTCAAACCTTGCTTCAAATTTCAAGTTTTTCAAGTTTGATATCTTTATATCCATACCCAATAGTTTTGTAGCAGCAACTGCTAAAGATATATTTTGTATCAAAAATTTAGGCAAGACAGAAAAATATTTTTGTATTTTTTGTTTTTCTTTGTTTGTCAATATGCTTAAGTTGTGATATTTTGTATTTTTTTGTTTTGCTATATTGGTAGCTATTTTGATAACTTCATCATATTTTTGACAACCAATTATCATATTTTTATCCATACTATTTAGTTTGGTAGTGGCTATTTTATTTACAGTTTTGCCTAAAAATTCAGTATGATCAAAACCAATACATACAAAAACCGACAAATACTTTTTATGCACATTTGTGGCATCTTTTTCGCCACCCAAACCAGCTTCAAGAACCACAAAATCCATAAACTCAAATAGTTTAAAGCACATCAATGTGCTATACTCAAAACGACTTATATGTTTTATCTCATCACGATTTAATAAACCTTGCAAAAACTTATGTGCTTTTTTCAATACATCATCATCTATAAGCTGGTTATTTATAGTCCAAATATCGCACCATTTATACAAAAATGGCGAGCTAAAATGTCCTACTTTGTAGTTTGTTCTACTTAAATATGTAGATATAGTTTTGCCCGTAGTTCCTTTGCCATTGGTTCCAACTATGTGAACTACCTTTGCTTTTGTTTTTAGTTTGTGTTTGTATTTTGTCCAAATTTTTGGAAAAAACTCATAGTCAATACTGTCATAATACAGTGGCTTACTATCTAAAAACTTTTTTAAATTCACTGACGAAATGACTCTATTGCTATTTTTGCTTCTACTTCTTCGAGTGCTCTTGATACTGCATTTTTAACTACTGTTTGCCTTTTTGTATCTGAAACTATACTATCGCCCTGCACTACAAAATCATAAAAATCAATAACCTTAACAACCCTTTGTTTATCGTTTTTATTGTATATTATTTTCACTTCTATATTGATCCTATATACACTTGTGAAGCCTTGTTCGCTGTATTGTATTTGAGAAAATTTTATACTTGGCAACTCTATATTCATAATCGTATCTGCTTTTGTTTTGTCATTTACTATCGATGCCCCAAATCTGCTTATGATTAGATTATTTATATTGTCTTTTATTATCATACTATTTACTACATCTTGTTTGTTTATTTTTAATTGCACATACACTTTTTGGTTTATCTCTTGTTTTGTATAAGTGCTAACTGGTTTGTATCCACAACCTAAAAATACAAAAAATACAAATGCTAAATACCTCACTATTTTATCACCAAATTTACAAGTTTGTTTGGCACTATTATCTCTTTGAGCACGATTTTGTTTTCAAGCCATTTTTTGATATTCTCGTGTTGTTTGACAGTTTTTAAAATATCTTCTTTTGACAAGCTCTTTGACATATCTATGACTGCCCGTTTTTTTCCATTTATTGTTATCGCCATAGACACTGTGTTTGTTCGAAATATCTTTTCATTTACAGCCAACTTGTCTTGAAAATTTACTCTATCAAAAAGTCTATTTGAAATGTCCCAGCAAAGATGCGGCACGATAGGTTCAAGTATATCACAAAGAATATAAAATCCTTCATTTAATACAAGATTGTTTTTGATATTTTTTAGCTCATTGACCGCCTCCATACATGAAGCTATGAGAGTATTAAAACTTTGTGTTTTATTTATCACTTCGTGTTGTTTTTTCATAGCCATATATAGCTTGACTCTTGTTTGTTTTTCATTTTGTGTTAGTTTGTCGTGGTTTATGTTTTTTATCTTTTGGGTGTCTATTTTTTCAACACAGCAACTTAACTCATAAAATCTTTTTATAAACTTGTAGCTTCCCTCCACAGCACTATCATTCCACTCCAGCTCTTTGGTTGGAGGTGCTGCAAACATCATAAATAGTCTCGCCGTATCGGCTCCGTATTTGTCTATGATATAGCCAGGATCTACTACATTACCTTTAGATTTACTCATCTTAAACCCATCTTTCAACACCATACCTTGTGTTAGTAAGTTTTCAAACGGCTCATTTGCTTTGGTGTATCCCATATCGTGTAACACTTTGGTGAAAAACCTAGCATATAGCAAGTGCAATATAGCATGCTCTATACCGCCTATGTATTGATCTACATTCATCCAGTAGTCGCTGTCTTGTTTGCTTATAGCTTCGTTTTGCCATCTGTTTGGGTTGGTAGCATATCGCAAAAAATACCAACTGCTTTGCACAAATGTATCCATAGTATCGGTCTCTTTTTTAGCTTTTTTGCCACACTTAGGACAAGTAGTTTTGCTCCATGTTTCGTGATTTTCAAGCGGATTGCCTTCGCCAGTGATTTTGACATCGTCTGGCAAAGCTACTGGCAAATTTTTGCTTGCTACCAAACCACAAGAACCACAATGCACAAAAGGCAAAGGAGCCCCCCAATACCGCTGTCGCGATATACCCCAATCTCTTAACTTGTAGTTTGTTTTTTTGGCTCCTATGTTGTGTGTCTCAAAATATTGCACGATTTTTTCTCTCGCTTCTTTGCTATCAAGTGAGTTAAATATGCCACTATTTATAAGCTTGCCATCACCTACATATGCTTCATTTTTTTTGTTATTTTTTATAACTTTTATGATAGGTAAGTCATATTTTGTAGCAAACTCGTGGTCTCTTATATCGTGTGCAGACACACTCATAACAGCCCCTCCACCATATGATACCAACACAAAATTTGCTATCCATACTGGTATATTTTTTTTAGTTATTGGATGTAACACAAACAAGCCTGTATCAAAACCTATTTTTTCATCGGTATCTTTTTGTTGTTGTGTTTGATTTTGTAGCTGTTTGATTTTGTTTATAGTTTTATTATTTAGGAGTTTGTTTTCACACAAATATCGCACCACTTCATGCTCACATGCCAAAGCACAATAGCTTATACCATATATTGTATCAGGTCTCGTGGTATATACTGAAAATTTATCAAACTTATTGTCTAATTTTATTTTGCTTTTATCACAAAACCACATATCAAACTGCAAGCCCGTGCTTTGGCCTATCCAGTTTTTTTGCATAGTCAAAACCTGTTTGGGCCACTTGTCCTTTAACACTTCCAAATCATCAAGCAATCTTTTGGCATATTTGGTGATAGCTATGTAGTATCCGGGCATATCTCTTTGCAAAACTTCGTGGTCGCACCGCCAACACTTGCCATCTTCTACTTGTTCGTTTGCTAGAACCGTCTGGCAATCATCGCACCAATTTACAGAAGTTGTTTTTCTATACAACAAGCCCTTTTCATACATCTTGACTATGAATTGTTGTTCGTGCTTGGTATATAACTCATCGCTTGTGGCAAACTGTCTCGATACAGCAAACGACAAACCCAAGCCTGTAAGCTCTTGGGTCATATATGATATATTTTCATAAGTCCATTTTTTTGGATGTAGTTTGTTTTTGATAGCTGCATTTTCGGCGGGCATACCGAAACTATCCCAACCTATAGGATGTAGGACATTGAAACCTTGTTTTCTATAATACCTCGCATATACATCACCTATACAATAGTTTCGCACATGTCCCATATGTATCTTGCCGCTTGGGTATGGAAACATACTCAAGATATATTTTTTGGGTTTTTTACTTGTTGTTTCATCTTGAGGTTCAAAACTATTGTTTTTAGTCCAATAGTTCTGCCACTTTTTTTCTATATATTTGTAATTATAAGATGACACGCTATCGCCTTTTTGTGTATTGTATCGTATTATGCTTTAAGGCACCTTTTAAGATAGCTTCAAATCAACATTTTCACAGAATTTTAAAATAATATGACGAAATATGACAAAAATTAGCCTTTTTTAAGTATTTTATGGTATAATAACAAACAAGCAAGATGTGTGCATACAAATTTTGTGTGCTTATGTGTGTTTTTATGATCGTTTTGATCATAAATTATACCAACATTCAAAACAAAAAGTTCGATAAAAAAAGGATAAAAGATGTTAAAACAAATATATAAAATAAGCAAGAGTTTGATATTGATCACTGCTCTATCTTTCACAATAGCTGGTTGCGGTAGTAGTAGTAGTAGCGGGGGGGGTAGCAACAATCCAACAACCTACACTATAACTTACGATGCCAATACAGGTTCAGGCACAACTGCCAACAACACAAAAACACATGGCACAGATGCAACATTGACAACCAATGGCTTCACAAAAACTGGTAATACATTTACAGGTTGGAATACAATAGCAAATGGCACAGGCACAGCCTATGCCGATGGAGCTACCTATACCGCAGAAGCTGATTTAACTTTATATGCTCAATGGACTTTAAATACATATAAT
>QMKX01000008.1 GCA_003643835.1 Campylobacterota bacterium | reverse complement strand
CGTAGTGTTTGTAGAACCATCTGTTTTTATATTTGTAGCACTTAGAGGCAAGAGTATCAGATAGACACTTATAATTATACTAAATATCTGTTTTAGAATGTTTAGTTTCATATTATCTCCTTTATTTAAGAGGTATTACTTACTATATCATAAATTTATAAAAGTTGAGGGGGTTTTATCAAATTTATATAGTTTTTGTGATAATTATTGTTTTAATTCACAATTTCATTGTATAAACTATCACGACAAACAGGCTCAAACCCGCTGTTTGTTATCAAACCTGTAAGCTCGTGTAGTTTAATACCGTTTTTGCTGTCTGCTCCTGCTGCGCTGTTTATTTGTTCGTTTTCTATAGTGCCATCAAGATCATTTGCCCCGAACTCTTGGGCAATTAGACTTAGTTTGATAGTAGATGTGACCCAATACGCTTTTATGTTTTCGATATTGTCAAGCATCAACCTCGATATAGCTATGGTTTTGAGTATCTCTATGGCTGTGAGTGGCTCTTTTATGTTTAAGTAGTTGTTTTTGGTTTGATACACGAGAGGTATAAAGCAGTTAAATCCTCCTGTTTTGTCTTGGAGTTCTCTTAGTCTTATCATATGGTCTATACGATTTGCTCTGCTTTCTATGTGCCCAAACAACATAGTGGCATTTGATTTTTTGCCTTTTTGGTGCCATAGTTTGTGTATGTGTAGCCAGTCATTTGAGACAACCTTGCCACCGCAGATTTTTTTTCGCACTTTTTCATCAAATATCTCTGCTCCACCACCTGGCATAGAATCTACTCCATTTGATATCATCATATCTATTATTTGTTCATAAGTTTTGTCGTGTTCGCAACTAAGAAAATGTATCTCAGCAGCAGTTAGAGCTTTGATATGAAGTTTGGGGTATTTGGTTTTGATTTTTTTAAATATATCCATATACCACGAAAGTGGCACATCTTTATTGTGAGCAGATACCATATGCACTTCGTTTATGCCATTTTGTATGCTCTCGTTTATGTTTTTTAGTATTTGCTCGTGTGTCATAGTGTATTGGAAAGGATTTTTTCTACTTGCACTAAAGCTACAAAACTGGCAAACATCTTTGCATATATTTGTAGGGTTTATGTGTTTGTTTATATTATAATATGTTTTGTCGCCAAACTTTTGTCGCCTAATTTTATTTGCCATCTTGCCCAATGATATCAAATCCATATCGTATAAAGCCACAGCCTCGTCTATGTTTATTCGTTTGTATTTTGTTGTCAAATACTATCCTCTTTGTATTTTGTTGTTTGTTATCATATCTTGCAAAGCATAAGCTACAGAATTGGTGTTTATATGTGTAGCAGACGACAAAGGCAAAATAAAATATGGTAGATTTTGTTTTATATTTTGTTTGTCTTGAAAATGGTAGTCGAGGTTTTCTTTCGTGTCATAAAGCAGCGCGTCACTTTTTGATATGTCAAAAAATTCAAACAACTCTTTTGATATTTTATTTACTTCTTTTTGGCTTATGGTGTCTATTTTTGTCAAAGCTATAGCAAAGCTACTTTCACCCAAAATTTTTGAGTATTTTGATAGTTCCAAATATAGTGTTTTGTATTGCAAAAGAGGTGAAATGTAGTGTGATACATCGAGCATATATAATATAGTCTTGGTTCGTTGGATATGCCTCAAAAAATCCAAACCCAAACCTTTGCCTATATTAGCACCTTCTATTATGCCCGGTATATCTGCCATCACGAAGTTTGTATATTCTCCGCTTTTGACTACACCTAAGTTTGGTATCAGTGTTGTAAATTCGTAGTTGGCTATATGTGGTTTGGCATTTGATATTGTGGATATCAAAGTAGATTTGCCTACATTTGGAAATCCTACCAATCCTACATCGGCTATAAGTTTAAGCTCCAAACGCACACTGATTGTCGTGCCACTTAATCCGGGCTGATGATATCTGGGAGTTTGGTGTCTTGATGATTTGAAGTGATAGTTGCCAAGCCCACCTTTGCCGCCACTTAAAAGTTTGACAATATCGCCATCGTTTGTCAAATCAAGCAGTAGTTCATCGCTGTTGTCATCAAAAACTTGTGTGCCCGGCGGAACTTTCAGGACCAAGCTTGTTCCAGCTTTGCCAGAACACCTCGCACCTCCACCTGGCAGGCCATCTTCTGCTTTGAGGTGTTTTTTGCCAGCATATTTACTAAGAGTGTCTGTGTTGTTTGATACTTCAAAAAGCAAATCACCACCTTTGCCACCATCACCTCCGTCTGGACCGCCTTTGACTACAAATTTCTCTTTTCTAAAAGAGGTGCAACCCTCACCACCTTTGCCAGACGATAAAGATAATTTAACAATGTCTACAAACATTAAGACAAAATTCTAATACACAGATACTTTTTTTCGTTTTCTGTCTTTGTTTTCAAACTTAACTTCCCCATCTATTAGAGCATATATCGTGTGGTCTTTGCCTATGCCAACATTGTTGCCCGTGTGAACTTTTGTGCCTCGTTGTCTTATGATTATATTTCCTGCTACGACTTTCTCGCCGCCGTATTTTTTCACTCCTAGTCTTCTACCTGCTGAGTCTCTGTTGTTGTTGGTGCTACCTTGACCTTTCTTGTGTGCCATTTATTATCCTTATGCTACAATTTTTGTGATTTGTATTTTAGTGAAACTTCGTCTGAAGCCTCGTTTGAGTTTGCTGTCTTTTCTACGCCGTTTTTTGTATATTATGACTTTTTTATCTCGCCCTTCGTTTATGACACTTGCTTCAACTTTTGATTTTTTGACATCTTTGGCTGTCTTTAGTTTGCCATCGTCTATAGCTATCACATCGTTTATGGTTATCTTTTCTTTTGGTTCTTTGCTTAATTTATCTACATCTAATATATCGCCCTCTTGGACTTTGTATTGTTTTCCGCCACATTTTATAATCGCATACATATTTTGCCTTTGGTTTTTTTGTATTTTATCCAAAAATATTTAAACTAAACTTGTTTTGACATATTTTTGGGTGTGATTGTCACAAATAACCCACTTAGTATCACTAAAACTATGCCAATATATACAAATGTCGAAGGCCAGCTATCACCCAGCATCACTCCAATAGCTATAGAAAATATGATGTTGCTGTAGCTAATAGTCCCTACTATACCTCCACTTGCCAAACTATATGCTTTGGTCATATAGTATTGTGAAGCAGTAGCAAAAAGCCCAAGACCTGCTATATAAACCCAAGATATGCCAGATGGAAAAACAAAACTTCCAAATACCCAGTCAAACTTATCGGTGTCAAAGTAGTTTGACAAAACCATAAGCACTATAGGTCCTATGGCGCCTGTCAACATAAACGACAGCACGATAATTTTGTTGTCATAATATTTTCTAAGCTCTCGTATAGATGTATAAGCCAAGCCAGCTAACACACCGCTAACTATACCAAGCCAGTCTGTCTTGCTTAAAGCCCAAATATCAAATCCAGTGACAAACAACACTCCAATAAACCCTATACCCACACCAAATATGGCAAGTTTTGAAAGTTTTTCGTCTAACAATAGATATGTAAATATAGCTGTAAATATAGGAGAGATTTTGTTAAATGTTTGAGCTTCCGCTAACGATATATTTGCTATATTGTAAAAATACATCAACAAAGCCATAAAACCTACAAGCCCACGAAAAAAGAGCAAAAATGGCTTGCCGCCTATTTGTGATATTGGGTGAGAGTATATAGCAAATGATATTATAACTACACCTACGATATTTCGAAAAAACACAACCTCTACAGAGCTCATATGTGAGCTGAGAAGTTTTGCAAATGCACCAGTAAAAGCAAATAAAAAAGAAGAAAACAGCATATATCGCACTGCTTTTTTTGTGTCATTTGTCAAGAGTTGTTTTGTTTATCCTCTCCAGCTTCGCACATCTCCTACATCTATATGCACAAATTTTGACCTAGGATAGTAGCCAACTCCACCTTTGTGCAGGAGTTTTGCTTTTTTTCGCACTTTGCTTAAAGAAACATTGTCGATATTTATATCTATCGCTTGACCTTTAGTATGGAAGCTATTTTTTGCTACTCTTCTACTTCTTCGCCTTAGTTTTCTATTTGATACAGGTGACCTATATGCTGATATTATATTGATATAGGAGTTCTCGCTATTGTTTGTGCTTTTTTTGAGCATATATAAAGTATCTATCAATTTTTTGTCCATATTGACAGTTTTCCCCGTCCTGTGGTCTGCCATGATTTTGTTTATAGCATTCATAGAGTGTCGTAGATACTTGCCATCTTGGTAGTATATGATATTTAGTCTTTCAGTTGTGTGTGTATTGTATAGTTGCAAACTTCTGTATTCGTTTGTATCTATATCGTTTGATGAGGTAAATTTTTGTGGTATATTCTCGTAGCCTTCATCTGTAACTTTGCCAAAGATATCGTTTTGGATATCTTCATTTATAGAGCTCGTGTCGCCAAATATGCTCTCTTGTATCTCTTTGTGTATGTTATCGTCATTTGTATAAGCCAACGAAGGAAAAAGCATACCAACACCACACAAAGTGGCAGCTTTTTTGAGAAAATATCTTCTGTTGTCTTGTGTATTTTTTTCTAAATTCAAGCATTGCCTTTTATTTTTTGATGAAATTATAGCATATTATTCTTAAACTTAAATAAATTTAGATATTGTATGCTTAAAAAGGAGCGTAAATGCCACAAAACTATAATTTTGCTAACCTAAACGAAGCACAAATAGAAGCGGTCAAACATATAGATGGCTCTATGCTTATACTAGCAGGTGCAGGAAGTGGCAAGACTTTGACCATAACCAATAGGCTGGCTTATCTTATATCACTTGGTATTGACCCTATGTCTATCGTGACTTTGACATTTACAAACAAGGCAGCAACACAGATGAGACACAGAGCTTTTGAGCTCATAGGCGAAGTTTCGGTGCCACCACTTTTGTGCACTTTTCACAAGTTTGGTTTGTTGTTTTTGAAGTTGCATATGGAAAAATTGGGCAGAAAAAATAGTTTTATGATAATAGACACAGACGATAAAAAACGTATAATAAGAAGTTTTGATAAAAATATAGATGTGCCAATAGTAGCCTCAAAAATATCAAAATTTAAAAACAATATACAAACTATAAATGACGCAAGAGCTATGCAAGGTGACGATGTAGCTTCTACAGCTATGGTATATGAACAATACGAGAACTATTTAGAAAAAAATAATCTCGTGGATTTTGATGATTTGTTGCTTTTACCTTTCAAAATACTGGATAAATTTGACGATATAGCAAAAGCCACAAGCGAAAAGTATAAATATATTATGGTAGATGAGTATCAAGATACAAACATGCTCCAATATAAGTTATTGTGCAAACTATGTTGCACTCACGACAACATATGTGTAGTAGGTGACGATGACCAAAGTATATATGAGTGGAGAGGCGCTACTATCAAAAATATATTAAATTTTGAAAAAAACTTCAAAAACACAAAAGTGATAAAGTTAGAAAAAAATTATCGTTCTACAACCCAAATACTCAAATACGCCAATCTTTTGATAGAGCACAATCAAGACAGACTTGGCAAAAAACTCATAGGCACGAAAGAAGCAGGCGAGAAGCCAAAAGTATATGAGTCTATAGATGAGAGACTTGAAACACAAAAAATCATAAGAGATATTAACACGCTTGTATCAAGTGGCGAAGATCCAAACGACATAGCTATATTGTATAGAGTCAATGCCCTAAGCCGACAGCTTGAAGACGGCCTATCGAAAGCCGGTATAAACTACAAACTAATAGGCGGCAAAAGATTTTATGAAAGGATGGAGATAAAAGATTTGGTAGCATATTTTAGAACCATAGTCCAACCAAATGACAATTTTTCATTTAAACGAATAGTCAATGTCCCCAAACGAGGCATAGGAAAAACTACCATAAACAAACTCGACGACCTCTCAAAACAAACCTCTATTCCAATATTTGAGCTACTCGACAGTGCCCCCAAGGAACAAATGATATCTCTCGTAGGACAAAAAAACTATAGAACCCTCAAGCTTTTTGTAGCTTCTATACAAGAGCTACTTGATATATTAAGAGATGCCAAGATGACATTTATAGATGCTTTTGAAGATATGTTTGAGATACAAAAAAACTACAAATCTATGCCAGACGGTGAGGATAGAATAGCAAATATAGATGAGTTTTATGCCTTGACGAAAGATTATTTTTTAGAAAATAGCGACAACGATATGGATAGCTTTCTAAACAAAATTTCGTTGTCTATAGAAAACAATGAACTACAAGAAGATGCTATATCGCTTTTGAGTATCCATGCGAGCAAAGGTTTGGAGTATAAACATATATTTATCGTAGGTTTGGAGGAAGGGTTTTTTCCACATCTCACTGCCGATATATGCGAAGAGCGAAGGCTGGGTTATGTTGCATTTACGAGAGCTAAGACTACTTTGACTTTGAGTTTTGTTCATAACCGTTTTTATAAGGGTAGGCGAACAGCACTATCAAAAAGTAGATTTTTAAGTGAAAGTGGTCTGGTGCAAGGAGGACTTATGATACAAAAATCAAAAACCTTCAAAAAAGGCGACACGGTCAAACATGAAGTTTTTGGTCTTGGGGTTATTGACACAGCAAAAGTCGCTGGCAAATCATATAAACTAAAGATAAATTTTGGTGGCATAAAACGAGATATATTGTCTGACTTCGTCAAGCTAATGTAGAGTGTTCAATAAACTGCTATAGGCAAAGTAGCACATAACCAACCTTATCATCGATTAGTAGCATAGAAGTTTTGCCTTAATATTTATAATAAAAATAGTTTAATAAACTTTAGATACAATAACTCAAAAAGGATTAGGCATGAGATTTGTAGACCCTAAAAATGATTTAGCTTTCAAAAAGATATTTGGCGATGAAAATAAAAAAGAGATACTTATATCTTTTTTGAACTCTGTGTTGGATTTCAAAGATGATAAAACTATAGTGGATGTATCATTAGCCAACCCATATCAAGTGCCTAAAATACCAGGACTCAAAGAGACTATACTTGATATAAAAGCTATAAACCAAAATGGTGATAAGTTCATAGTAGAGATGCAAAAGAAAGATTTGGGCGAGTTTGACAAAAGAAGTTTGTATTATACATCTAAAGCTTATGTTGAACAATTAGATATAAAACAAGACTATACTAAACTTAACAAAGTGTATTTTATAGGCATATTAAATTTTAATATGTTTGAAAACAAAAGCTTCATATCAAGACATCTTATCATAAACCAAGAAACCAACACCCAAGACATAAAAGACTTTGAGTTTTGTTTTATTGAACTTAAGAAGTTTGATAAAGACCTAACACAACTAAACTCAATATTAGACAGGTGGATATATTTCATAAACAATGCTTCTATCCTTGATCTAATCCCAGCTCAATACAAAAATATAAAAGAGTTTGAATATGCTTTTAGTATAGCCAATCAAAACAGTTGGACTAAAAAAGAGATAGAGGTATACGAGTATATATCTCTAAAAGAGTTTGATGAGATAAATGCTAGACAAACTGCTATAAGAAAAGCTAAGAAAAAAGGAGAAAAAAAAGGAGAAAAAAAAGGAGAAAAAAAAGGAATTGAGAAAGGAATTGAGAAAGAGAAGTTGAATATAGCTAAAAACTCTATATCTCAAGGATTGGATGATAAAACAATATCAACTATAACTGGCTTGTCTGTAGAACAGATAAAAAAAATAAGATAAAAAAAATGAAAAACAAAGATTTAGAAAATACAAATCAAACAAAAACAAAACCACAAGCAATGTTGTCCAGTCTGGTGATACAATCATAGAACTCACAAAAGACAAAATGAAAATAGACGATAAAGAAGTAAAACTGATACCGGGTATGATATGCACAGTTGATATAAAAATAGGTAAAAGAAGGTTGATAGAGTATATACTCTCACCTATGGCAAGATATAAAGATGAAGCACTAAGACAAAGATAGTGTCAATTTTTTATAAATAAAATCAATTTATAGCAAAATTAAGATTATTGTGATATTATAGTCAAAATACCCGATAGATAATTTTGGTAAATCTTTGAGGAATATACATGAACGATACAATTAGCGTCATAATAGATGGCAAAATATGTCAGACAAAAGAGGGCGAATTTATATTAAATGTAGCTAGAGCAAACAATATTTTTGTTCCAGCTTTGTGTTATCTTACGAGGTGTAGTCCTACACTTGCTTGTAGAATTTGTTTGGTCCAAGCTGACGACAAACAAGTGTATTCGTGTAATACTAAAGTCAAAGATGGTATGGTTATATCTACAAATACAGCAAATATAGTCGATGAAAGACGAGCAATCATGGAGGTATACGATATAAATCACCCGTTGCAGTGCGGGGTATGCGACCAAAGTGGCGAGTGTGAGTTGCAAGATTATACTATGCTTATGGGTGTAGATAAGCAATCTTTCGCTATAAAAGATACAGACAGACCTACAAACAATTGGGGAGTGATGAACTATGACCCAGGGTTGTGTATAGTGTGTGAAAAGTGCGTAACTGTGTGCAAAGATATGATAGGCTCAAATGCACTTGCTACTATAAAAAGAGACACAGACCCACTTGACAAAACATTTAAAGAAACGATGCCAAAAGATGCATATGCCATGTGGAACAAACTAAACAAATCGCTCATAGGATTTGAGGCAGACAAATGCACTAATTGTGGTGAGTGTATAGCCGTGTGCCCTGTAGGAGCTATGGCGAGTGCTGATTTTCAATACAAATCAAATGCTTGGGAACTGACCAAAGTGCCAGCATCAAATCCATTTAGTAGTGATTGTGGTCTAATTTATTATGAAACAAAAGGCAAAAATATAACAAATAGCAACACACAAGAGATATACAGAGTCACAAACGACTCGCACTATATATCACTCACAGGTGCCACAAGGTTTGGGTTTGATTATGCCAATGATGTCTCTAAAAAAGAGAAGAAAAAGTTAGACAAAGCTATAAAAGCTATCAAAAATGCTGATACAATCAAGTTTAACTCATATATCACAAATGAAGAGGCACTCATACTACAAAAACTTAAAGCCGCACACAAAATAAAACTTATAAATGACGATGCTTTTAGGTATCAAAACTTTTTAAAAGATTTTAGTAGTGTATCTGGCGAAAGTTTGTATAAAGGCTCGCTCGAAGGCATACACAAAAGTGATTTTGTGGTGTCAGTAGGCTCTATGCTAAAAAACGATTCGCCAGTAGTGAGATATGGTTTCAATAACTCCATAACTATAAACAAAGGCGCTGGTGTGTATTTTCATCCGATAATAGACAATGTAGTAGACCAGTTTGGTAAAAAGGGCAAAAATATAGAAACAATTGCCACAAAACTAAATAGCGAAGAAGCAGTATTGTATCTAATACTTAGTGTATTTGCAGAAAATCTTCCAAAAGATATCACAAAATATATTGATAGTTTTAAAACAACTAAAAAAATTATGTCAAATGATACTGCCAAAGATGACCAAACACAACACAATAACAATATAGAGATATCTACTACAAAACTACTTGATATAATAGGCGCAGATGATAGTTTGCTTGAAACTATAGAGAGTATGAGAGCCAAAAAAGAGCGATATAGTCTAATAGTGGGTGAAGATTGTATATACAACAAACAATCCAAAAATATAGCAAAACTTTGTGGTGCTATTGAGCGGTGGACTGATTTTGATGTGGTGATAATACCACCACAGACAAATAGTTTGGGAGTTAGCTTGATATGTGATTTGGATGAAAAAGCAGGAGACAATATAGTAGGATACAACGAAAAAGCCGCTTTTGAGTTGTCTGCTTTGGGTGATGGTGACATAGATATGCCGACCTTGCTTCAACAAGAGGGCACATTTACCAATATAGACAAAAAGGTTGTGCCTACAAATGCTGGTTTATCATATGGTGGCTGGACTTTAAATGACATAGTAAATAATCTTGGCTTAAGTGAAAGTTTGACGATAAACTATACAAAACAACTACCAAAGAAAAAAGGGTTTCAAAATATAAAATTCGATAAACTTAGCAATTTTTATGGCAATGACCAAGCGTGTTATAGAGGTTATGAGATAAACTCTTTTAAAATAAATACCAAACACGAAGTAGAAGATATATCACAAGATGATACAAATGGAACTGTTTTGTATATGGCAAACCCTATAGACCAGTTCAATGAATTTTCGTCAAAATCAAAGAAATTGCACAACAAAAGTGGTTTTTTCGTCTCAAAAGAGTATCTTGAGAAATTTGCTTTGAAAAACAAAGATAAAGTCGAGATAAAAGCAAATGGAGTAAGTGTAGTAGTAAATATATATGAAGACAATCAAATATCTGGCGATATTGGTTATATCTCAACATTTACAAAAAATTCTACAAACAAACTGCTATTTGATAATTGTAGATATAGTAAATTTGAGATAAAAAAGGTATAAAATATGGATAGTTATATGATAGAAACAGTCGCAAAAGTGATGGTAGTGCTACTTGTGTTTTCTGCACTTGCTGGATTTACGACATATATTGAAAGAAAAATTCTGGCATTTATGCAAAGACGATTGGGTCCTACACATGTGGGTCCATTTGGTGTCATACAAATACTTGCAGACGGTATCAAACTATTTACCAAAGAGGATTTTGTGCCAGCAAACGCAGTGCGACCTATATTTATGATAGCACCAGTTATCACTGCGGCAACAGCATTTATAGCTATGACGGCAGTGCCATTTTTTCCACAATTTGAAGTTATGGGTTATACTGTTCGCCCAATCATAGCAGATATCAATGTAGGATTACTTTTTGTATTGGGTGCTATGGCTACTGGACTTTATGGTCCTTTACTTGGTGGTATGGCACAAGCAAACAAATGGGGACTGCTGGGAGGCGCCAGAACAGCTATACAATTGTTGTCTTATGAAGTTGTCACTGGATTGTCTATATTGGCTCCTATCATGCTTGTAGGTAGTTTATCGCTTATAGATATAAACGACTATCAAAGCGGAGGATTTTTTAGTTGGCTTATATGGACACAACCTGTGGCATTTTTTCTGTTTTTGATAGCTGCTTATGCTGAAACAAATAGAACACCATTTGATTTGCTTGAACACGAAGCAGAGGTGATATCGGGTTATGCTACAGAGTATAGCGGTATGCGATGGGGTATGTTTTTTATAGGCGAGTATGCAAATTTGTTTACTGTATCATTTTTAACTGCTTTGATATTTTTAGGTGGATACAACGACTGGGCTTTTATACCCGGTTGGGTTGCCATACTACTAAAAGTTGGTTTTTTGATATTTTTGTTCCTTTGGACTAGGGCATCTTGGCCACACATAAGACCAGATCAGCTTATGTGGTTTTGTTGGAAAGTGTTGATGCCATTGGCTATCGTGAATATACTCATCACCGGTTTTGTGATGATGTTGATATAGGAGATATTATGAATATAGATAAAACAAACGATAGAAACATAGGAAATAGCGAATACATACATATCGCTATAGATGACTATCCTACGACACCAATGCAGCATTTTAAACAAGTTGTTAAGCGCGGTTTTGGCACAGAGTTGTTTGGCGGACTAAAAATCACATTTGGTATTATGCTAAAAGCATTGTTCAAAAGACAGATGCACACTTTGAAATATCCACAAGAGAAACTACCAGTAAGTAGCAGATATAGAGCAGTGCATAAGATACTGGGACTTCTTGAAAGTGGCGAAAACAGATGTATAGGGTGTGGATTGTGTGAGAAAATTTGTATAGCAAACTGTATCAAGATGGACACAAAAATAGACAAAAACCACAGAAAAGAAGTAAGCGAATATAGTATAAACTTAGGCCGATGTATATTTTGTGGTTATTGTGCTGAAGTTTGTCCTGAACTTGCTATAGTTCACGGTGGTAGATATGAAAATGTCAGCGAACAACGAGAGCATTTTGTGATAAAAGATGATCTCTTGACACCACTTGACAAACTAAGCACACAAGTAGAATACGATGGTTTTGGAGCGGTATCACCAGATGCCGATGACAAAATCGAAAAAACCCCATTATCGTATTAAAGGAGATTTATGTTTGAGATGGTAGCTTTTTATATCTTTAGTTTTTTGACTATTGTTATGTTTTTGATAACAGTGATGAGCAAAAATGTGTTGTACTCTTTGAGTTCTCTCGCAGCTGGCATGATATTTATATCGGCATTTTTCTTTTTGCTTGACGCTGATTTTTTGGGAGTAGTGCAAATAGTAGTATATACAGGTGCTGTTATGGCTTTGTATGCTTTTGGTATGATGTTTTTTGATAGTATCAAAGATGTCAAAGAGTCAGTGATAAATCCTAAAATCACATTTGTATTGTCTGGTTTGATAGCTTTGGTGATAGTAGCTGTATTTGCAGCACCAATAATAGCAGACAATATCAGTGCGTATTATCCTATACATAAAGAGTATGGAAATATCCAAGATGTTGGATTGGTGCTATTTACAAAATATCTTATACCATTTGAAGTGGCAGCTGTGATGTTGCTCGTAGCTATGATAGGTGGCATAATACTCGCTGGCAAAAAGATGGATGTAAGCATAACAACCATGCCAGAAGATGAGATAGATGCCTACAAACATATGATAGAAGAGACAAAGGACAAACGATGGCATTAATATTAAATGATTATTTGATAGTAAGCACGATTATATTTATCATTGGTTTAGTTGGTGTATTGAGACGAAAAAATCTCATCATGCTATTTTTTGCAACTGAAATTATGCTAAATGCTGTAAATATTGCTTTAGCAGCCATATCAAAATTTCACGGCGATCTTACAGGACAGATGTTTGCATTTTTCATAGTCGCAATAGCGGCAAGTGAAGTTGCAATTGGTTTAGGACTTTTGATACTTTGGTACAAAAGATACAATACCATAAACTTAGATAGTTTACAAAATATGAAAGGTTGAAAATGGAAACATATCTATACATAGCACTTTTTAGCCCTCTTGTAGGTTCGTTGTTTGCTGGATTATTTGGCAACAGCGAAAGAAAAGTTTTCACAGGCGTTGTTACATCTATGCTTCTTGGTGTATCTATGATATCATCTTTGATACTGCTTAACTATATATTTGTCACAAGCGACATAATACATGTCAAACTTATGGATTGGATAGTTATAGGCAATATCAACATACCTTATGGATTTGTAGTAGATCATGTTAGTGTAGTGATGATGGTAGTTGTAACAATTGTATCCACTATGGTTCATATACATTCTATAGGATATATGGATCACGATAGAAGTTTCAATAGATTTTTCTCATATCTATCTGCTTTCGTGTTTTCTATGATGGTGTTGGTTATGTCAGACAACTTTTTAGGCTTATTTATAGGCTGGGAAGGAGTAGGACTTTGTTCTTGGCTTCTTATTGGTTTTTGGTATCATAAAAAAGACCAGCCAACCACGAAAGATATATACAATTCACCATACTCTACTTTATCGCCATACTCATCTATATCGCCATCTTATGCTGCAAATGAAGCATTTATTATGAATAGAGTAGCAGACCTTGGTATGCTTGTAGGTATATTTCTTATATACTGGAATATAGGAAGTTTGCAATACGATATAGTATTTGATAAAATAGGAGAACTAAACAGTATGACTGTTGTTCTTATAGCTTGTACTTTATTTATAGGAGCCATGGGCAAATCAGCTCAATTTCCTTTCAACACTTGGCTTGCCAATGCTATGGAGGGTCCTACTCCTGTATCGGCACTTATACATGCGGCTACTATGGTTACTGCTGGTGTGTATTTGATAGTTCGTGCAAATGAAATATTTACAGTTGTGCCAGAAGTAGGATACTTCATAGCGTCTCTTGGTGCTTTTGTAGCATTTGGGGCGGCTACTATGGCTTTAGTAGCAACAAATATGAAAAAAATCATAGCATACTCAACTTTATCACAATTGGGATATATGTTTGTAGCTGGCGGTTTAGGAGCATATTGGGTAGCTTTATTTCATCTTGCTACTCATGCATTTTTCAAATCAGTGCTGTTTTTAGGAGCTGGTAATGTTATGCATGCAACAAACGATGAGATAAATATCAAAAAGATGGGTGGATTGTATAAACATATGAAAAGCACTGCTATTATCATGATAATAGCCTCTGTAGCATTGTCAGGTATATATCCGTTTGCTGGTTTTTTCTCAAAAGACCTCATACTTGAAGTAGCTTTTGGAACACATAGTTATATATTGTGGACAGTGCTTTGGATAACTGCTGGACTTACTGCTTTTTATTCTTTTAGATTGATTATGTATGTATTTTTTGGCAAGGAGAACTATGACAAAGAGAAAGTTCATCCACACGAGACATATGCTTTTGTCATAGCATCTATGGCACCATTGGCAATACTTGCTATGATAGCTGGGTTTTTCAAAGATAGTTATGTAAAGCTTGTGACAAATACCTTACCAAAGTTAAATATACATGTTTCACCTGAAACAGTAAATATACTTATAGCTATAACATCATTCATAGCCTTGGGTGGTATCGCTTTTGCAGTGTTTGTATTTATCAAAAAAGGTGGATACTTTAGCGATAAATTACAAAATAGATTTTATTTTAAAACTTTAGCAAATCAGTATTATATGCCACACTTGATAGACAAGCTTATAAATAAGCCATATCTAAAACTTTCGAAATATTGTTTCAAGGTAATTGATAGTAAGATTATTGATGCTATAGTTGATACAATCGCCACAACTATATACAAAGGTGGAGAAAATTCCAGAATTATGCAAACAGCAAACTTATCTACTGCTTTGAAGTGGATGACATTTGGTTTAGTAGCATTTATCGTATTTGTAGTAGTATATTTAAATTTAATAGTAAGGGGATAGAGTATGGAGTATATATTAACGATTATTATATTTTTTCCAGCACTCGCTGCTGTGATGGGCTTCGTAGTAGATAAAAACTCTATACGAGCTTATGGTATATTAGTAGTAGTTGTCGAGTTTTTGATTAGTGTTTATATGTGGTATCTTTTTGATAATAGTGATGCTGGCATACAGTTTGCTGAGTTTATACCAATTGTGTCACAATATGGTATTAGCTACAATATAGGCATAGATGGTATATCTTTGTTTCTTGTTTTGATGACCACATTTATGACTATGATAGCAGTCATAGGACTAACAGAAAAAAAAGATATAAAAAACCTCATACTAACGGTGCTATTTTTAGAGATGACCATGATAGGAGTGTTTGTAGCACTTGATGCTATATTGTTTTATCTGTTTTGGGAGTTATCGCTTGTGCCTATGTTATATATAGTGGGAGCTTGGGGTGGTAAGCTACGAATTTATGCATCTGTCAAGTTCTTTTTATATACTTTTACTGGTTCGCTACTCATGCTTGTAGGTATGCTGTATTTAGCTTATGTGTATTTTCAGTTTACTGGTAATTGGAGTTTCAATTTGATGGACTGGGATATGCTCATCGTGCCTTATCATCTACAACTTTGGCTTTTTGTTGCATTTTTTGCTGGGTTTGCTATAAAGGTGCCTATGGTACCATTTCACACTTGGCTACCTTATGCACACGGACAAGCACCTACAATAGGTTCTACTATATTAGCAGCAGTATTATTAAAGATGGGAACATATGGTTTTGTGAGGTTTTCACTACCACTTTTTCCTGATGCATCTGTGGCATTTATGATACCTATGGCTATACTTGCGCTTATAGCTATCATATATACAGCCATGGTAGCATATGCTCAAGAGGATATCAAACAAGTTGTAGCATACTCATCTGTATCTCATATGGGAGTTATAATACTTGGTATATTTGCCATAAACACAGAGGGTATTGGAGGAGCATTGTTTCTCATGATATCACATGGTGTTGTGTCTGGAGCTTTGTTTATGCTAGTAGGTGTCCTATACGATAAAAGAGGCACAAAAATGATGAGTGAGTTTGGGGGATTGGCTAAAACTATGCCGATATTTGCAGTGATATTTGGTGTCATGCTTATGGCATCGGTTGGTTTGCCACTTACTATTGGTTTTGTTGGTGAGTTTTTGTCGCTTCTTGGATTTTTTGTAGTTAGCCCAACTATCACTATAATAGCAGGACTCACTATTGTTTTGGGTGCTGTATATATGCTTGTGTTGTATAAAAAAACATTTTTTGGCCCAATAACTAATCCTATAAATGAAAAACTTCAGGATATTAAAGGTAGAGAGCTATTTGCTCTTGCGCCACTTGTGATGATAGTGATTTTTTTAGGAGTGTATCCGAAACCGATATTAGAGCCAGTAAACAATACAGTTAAACAGTTGGTTCAAAAGATGTATATAAAAGCAAGCGAACCAACTACAAAATCTAAAATAGCTAAATACAACACAATTGGGGAGAAAATACAATGATACAACCTATTTCTATATCTTTTGAACAGTTAAATGTGCTAACAATTTTGCCTATGATTGTCACAATTTTTGGGGCATTGACGATATTAACTATAGACCTAATCACAGACAAACTACATAAGTCATTTTATGTGATGATGACAATTATGTTTTTGATGATTGATTTGGCTGTTGTTTTGACATATAGCAACGATACTCGCGGATTTTTTGATTTGATGTTAGTAGATGGCATATCTTTATTGGCACAAGCTATTATACTCGTAGGTTCTGCTTTGTTTGTCTTGCTTGCTTTGTCTCAGTCAAGATTTCACGAATACAGATACCCTGAGTATTTTGCTTTATTTTTGTTTATGGTAGCTGGTTTTCAGTTTATGGTAAGTTCTGATAGCTTGATACTCATATTTGTAGGTATTGAGACATCATCTATGGCTATATATACCATAATAGCTATGCATAACCGCTCTAAATCAATTGAAGCAGCTATAAAGTATTTTACATTAGGAGCGCTGGCGACTGCATTTTTTGCTTTTGGTTCTATGGTGCTTTATGGCGTATCAGGCACAGTAGAGCTTGGCAAAATGGCCGAAGTTTTTGTTTCATCTGGATTTGCGAACTATCCATATATTTTGATAGGCACCGTATTTATAGTAGCGGCACTTGGTTTTAAACTTACTTTGGTGCCATTTCATATCTGGGCTCCAGATGTATATGAAGGTTCAAGTGCAGCACTTGCTGGATTTATATCAATTGTGCCAAAAATAGCTGGGTTTGTCGTAGCTTTGAGATTTTTTGAGATTTTTATATTGGTCGAAAACACATTTGTGTATTATTTATTGTATTTTATCATCGTAGCTACTATGACTGTGCCAAATATGATAGCATTGGTTCAAACAGATATCAAAAGAATGTTGGCATATTCATCTATCTCGCATGCAGGATTTGCTTTGGTAGCGGTGCTTGTAGGCACGACACGTGCAACTGAAGGCCTGTTTTTGTATTGGATACTTTTTTTATTTACAAATCTTGGAGCATTTGCAATTTTATGGGTGCATAGAAGAAAAAAAGACAAAAAATTTGGCGATGGGCATCCATTTGAAAAGTTCGCAGGCTTGGTGAAGACTTCACCAATAACGGCATCAATCATGGGTTTGTTTATGTTATCTCTTGCTGGTGTGCCACCTTTTAGTTTGTTTTGGGGAAAGATGTATCTAATAGGCGCCACTATAAGCGCAGATGAGCTCGTATTAGCGATAATTATGGCTCTAAATTCTGCTATTGCGGTGTATTATTATCTTAAGCTTATTGTTTTTATGTTCCTAAAAGACAAAGTAGAAGATACAAATATAGTAGTCATGGGCAATGCAAATACCACACTCAAATCAGTCATAGGTATATCAGCTATCATAACTACAGTATCTGTGCTGTTTATTGATCCTCTTTTGGAGTTTATTGGTTATTATGTAGGGATTAGCGGGTTTTGACAAAGTTTATATCTACAAGAGGTTCGCAAAAAAACAGACCAAATGAAGTAGTATTTAGCGAAGCCATACTTAACCCTTTGGCTTCATATGGTGGACTTTATAGTCCTGCAAAACTACCAAAATTAGATAAAAATTTTGTGCAAGAGTTTCATAACAAAAGTTTCAAAAAGTTAACAAAGTTTATAATTACAAAGTTTGATATAGATATAGAAAAAGCCGATATAGAAGAAGCCGTAGCTCTTTATGATAAGTTTGATGACGCAAGCAACCCAGCTCCTATAGTAAAAATAGATGAAAATCTATATAGTTGTGAGCTGTATCATGGACCTACAGGAGCATTTAAAGATATGGCTATACAGCCTTTTGGCTTTATATTGTCAGCGCTTGCAAAAAGAAAAAACCAAAAATACATCATACTTGTAGCTACTTCAGGCGACACAGGACCATCAGCACTTCATAGCTTTCAAAATAAAGAAAATATAAAAGTAGTTTGTTTGTATCCAGCTGGCGGCACGAGCGATGTCCAGCGACTTCAAATGACAACAATGAGTGGAAAGAATCTAAAAGTGCTTGGAATCAAAGGAACATTTGATGATGCACAAACTGCTCTGAAAAGGCTTCTTGAGTGCGATGATTTTAAAAAAAGATTATCAAAAACATCTACAAGTTTAAGCGCCGCAAATAGTGTGAATTTTGGTAGAATTTTATTTCAAATAGTTTACCATATATACAGTTATTTGCAACTTGTCAAAACAAATCAAATAACAAAAGACGAATACATAGACATATGTATTCCATCGGGAAATTTTGGCAATGCAGTAGGAGCATATTATGCTAAAAAGATGGGTTTAAATATAGACAATATACTCGTAGCTTCAAATCAAAACAATATATTAACGCAGTTTATAAATGATGGCATATATGACATAAGAGACAAAAAATTGATACAAACAACATCTCCAGCTATGGATATACTAAAATCCTCAAACATAGAGAGGGTGCTTTTTGATATGTTTGGGTGTGATAGGACAAAAGAACTTATGGAAAATCTAAATAAAAACAATATATTTGTATTGACATCTGATGAAAAACAACAAATACAAAAAGTATTTAAAGCCACCTGTTGTGATGATGAGTTTGCGAAACAAACAATCAAGAACTATTTTGATGACGGTTATCTTATGGATCCGCATACAGCTACATGCATCAAGGCATATCAAGAGTTTAAAACAGATAAAAAGATAGTTTTGTCAAGCACAGCAGTGTGGTCAAAATTTTCTACAACAGTTTTAAATGCAATACAAAATGACGACATAGCATATAGCGACAAAGAGGCGATAGATATAATATCAAGTATAATTAAAAACAAAACAAATATGGCTATAAAACAGCTGTGGCAAAAAGAGATAATACATAAAGATATTATTGAAAAAGAGGATATAGACAAGCATATCATAAAGTTTGTCTAAAAGTTTATGACCAAGTATATAGTTCTCTTTTTTGCCGTTCTTTTATTTGTTTCTTGTAGCTCAAACAATAGCTTCGTAAACTATATTTTTGATTCTACGAAAGATTACCAAAGCTTGATACAAAACACAAAAAAAGCAGATATAATAGAAAACAACAATACCATAAAAGCTTTTATGATATCTACATATCTAAACCAAACCAGTGTCAAATGGGACGATAATATCTTTCATTTTGCTATAGGATTTTATAAGGTCGATGAAGAAAATAACAAAAGCAAATATAAGCTCACCATCAATGATTATGAAGATATAAATCTGACAAAGTTGCACAAAAACAGCTCGCTTTATGAAAGTTTGCCTATAAAAAATAGTTGGGCTGATTATTTTATAGTTGAAGTAGCAAAAGATGATATAAATATCACAATCAATGATAAGTTGCATTTAAAATGGATAAAAATAGATGAAAACATAACAGCAAATATATTATACGAACAGTTCTGAGGAGAAATTATGATAAAAATAGATATGAACTCACAAGAGTTCAAAACAGAGTTGGAAAAAACAGGCAAATTTACAGACAAAGTTTGCGAATCTTTTGGTTGGGTGTATAACCCTATAGAAGAGGTAAACGAAGGTGTGACTATGGGATTAGCACGAAATAAAATTATATATAACAAAAGATATTGTCCGTGTTTTATGGTCCAAGGTGAAACCAAAGAGGAACAAAAAAAAGCAGACAATAGAATATGTCCTTGTAAGCCAGCTATAGAAAAAGAGATACCAAATGATGGAAAGTGTCATTGTGGTATATTTTGCACACAAGAGTATACAAAAGAAAATGCAATCAAAGAGAAAGCTTTGGAAGTATCGCATACACACTCGCGCGGTTTGACAAAGGATGAGTGCGAAGCACTACTTAAGATTGAACAGCTCGATTCTCACGAGATAGAGTCTCTGCTTGAAGCTAGGGCATTGGGTTTTGTAGAGTTTAGCTTGGTTGATGTGAGAGAGTATATGGAATACGAAGACAACAGAATAGAAGGAACGGATTATTTAGTGCCTACTACGACATTTTATCAGTCGCTTTCTTGTATAGAAGATAAAAAAGAAGACAATATAGTGCTGTATTGTTTAACAGGTAGCAGAAGTGTTTATTGTCAAGAGATGCTCAAGGATTTAGGCTGGAAAAAAGTATCAAACTATACATCTGGTATCATTGATTTTACAGGAAAAACAGTATCTGGAAAATAATCAAAAAATAAACAAAAACACCGCTAAAACCACCATAATCATAATTTTAGTATGTTGAAAAAGGAAAGTGTGAAGCAGGGACTTTCCGTAAGTGAGACAACATTAACATAAAAAACTTACAACAACTCAAAAAGCATAAAATTGACAAAAATCATAATACAAAAGGACAAATATGAGCAAAGATGACCAAATACTAAAAAACACAAATGCAAAACTTCTCAACCAATTCAACGCCTCGTTGATGTTTGACAAGAAGCTATACTCACAAGATATACAAGGCAGCATAGCACACGCAAAGATGTTGTGTATGCAAAATATCATCACAAACGATGAACAACAAAAAATTGAAAATGGCTTACTTCAAATAAAAGATGAGATACAAACAGATAAGTTTAAGTGGAATATCCAAGATGAAGATATACATATGGCTATAGAGGCGAGATTAACAAAACTTATAGGCGACACGGCTGGCAAGCTACACACAGCAAGAAGTAGAAACGACCAAGTAGCTACTGATATGGCTATGTATTTGCAAGATAAAAATAACTCAATATCAAATAAACTAAAAGATATTATAACTACATTTGTAAAATTGGCCGATAAACATATAGACACTTTGATGCCCGGATTGACACACTTGCAACACGCACAACCTATCAACTTCGCATATCATTTACTCGCATATGTTCAAATGTTCAAAAGAGATTATGATAGATTTCAAAGTTCAAAAAATAGAAACAACCTTTGTCCGCTCGGTTCATGCGCACTTGCTGGAACTTCTCACAATATAGATAGGGATAAAACAGCCCAGCTTTTAGGTTTTAATGCTCCAACATCGAGTGCCTTGGATACAAGTTCAAACCGAGATATGGCTTTGGAGATGCTGTTTAACATAAGCATGACCTCTATGCATATAAGTAGATTAAGTGAAGAGCTTATAATGTGGTCAAGTAGCGAGTTTGGATTTGTGACAATAAGTGATGAATATGCCACGACAAGCTCGATAATGCCACAAAAAAAGAACCCAGATGTGCCAGAACTACTTCGCGGTAAAACTGGCCGTGTGTATGGCAATCTTATATCGCTACTTGTGGTTATGAAGTCGTTGCCATTGGCTTACAACAAAGACACCCAAGAGGACAAAGAGGGGGTGTTTGATAGTATTGATACAATAGAGATGTCGCTTGATATTTTAAATGATATGATAAAAAATATAACAATAAACAATAATAATATGCAAAATGCTTGTAAAGTAGGGCATATAAGTGCCACTGATTTGGCTGACTATCTTGTGAAAAAACACAATATTCCGTTTCGTATAGCATACCATACTACTAAAGAAGTAGTAAAATATGCAAAAAAAATAAACAAAGATATATCAGCTTTGACTATAGATGAGCTAAAAGCTTCAAGCTCTCAATTGAAAGATATAAACGATGAGGTGCTTGAGTGTTTGGATTTGAAAAACTCTATGAATAGTCGCGATAGTTATGGTGGCACAAGTGAAAATCAAACAAAAAACCAAATAAACGAGATAAAAAAGTGGCTTACGGAGACAAAATGATAGAACCAAACAAAGTGCTGAAGCAAATACAAAGCATAAAACCAAAACAAAAAACAAGTCAAATAGATATTATTGATGCTACAAATCAAATATCAGCTACAACAATCAAAGCAAGTATAAACCTGCCACGATTTAGAACATCTGCTATGGATGGATATGCCATAAGTATTTATAACAAAAAACAAAAATATGAAATAAAAGGAAGAATACTAAGTGGCGAAGATAAGAGTTTTGATATAAACAGCTCTCAAACAGTTAAGATAATGACAGGTGCAAAAGTTCCAGACTCTGCTTGTATAGTTGTGCCTATAGAAGATGTAGAGTTATCAAATAACCATATCAAACTAAAAAAGAAATTTGATGTCGGCCAAAATATACGAACTGTTGGAGAGGATATAAAACAAGGTGATATAGTGATAAAACAAAATGAATGCATAAATTTTGCTACTATTTGTGTATTGGCTTCTCAAGGAGTGAAAGATATAGAAGTATATGATAGATTAAAAGTAGCAATATTTGCTAGTGGAGAGGAACTAAAAAACTACCAAGAGAGTATAAAACCACACCAAATATACAACTCAAACTCACCATCGCTTGTAGCAAGATGCAAAGAGTTAAATTGTGATGTCAAATTTATAGGCACATCAAAAGATGATATAAAATCAATTGAAGATATCGTCAAACAATCTTTGGATTTTGATATTATTATCACTTCGGGTGGAGCTAGTGTGGGAGATGCTGATTGGACTAAAAAAGCATTTGAAAACCTAAATATGAATATGTTGGTAGAGGGTATAAAAATCAAACCAGGAAAGCCAACAATGATAGGTAAAATAGGTGAAACTTATGTTTTAAACCTACCCGGCAATCCATTTGCTATGCAGATAATTTTTGAGATGTTTGGCACGATACTTATTGAGGTTTTAAAACATAGTAGTGCTATATATCATAAAATAATCAAAACAAAACTAAAAGAAAATTTTTCTCATAAAGCAAAATATACAACACTATTGCCGGGATATTTTGATGGTGAAAATTTTAATGCTGCTACTAAAAAGTTGCCCGGTATGGTTAGTGTGCTAAATAACAATAACTCATTTGCTGTGATAAATACAAACACACAAACAATAAAAAAAAATCAAGATATCAATATAATACCTATAAATCATAAAGAGTTTAGCACCACAAAAAAAAGTTTTGAAAATTGAAAACGGTAGCAATAGTGGTGTTAAGTGGTGGGTTGGACTCATCTACTTGTGCTTATATGGCAAAAAAAAGTGGCTTAAATATAATACCGGTTCATTTTAATTATGGGCAAAAAACCCTTAAAAAAGAACTCAAGTGTTTTAATGATATTTGCGATAGTTTAAACTTGCCACACAAAGATAGATATGAGATTGATTTGCCTTTTTTTACTGATGTTGGGTGTAGCTCTTTGACAGATACAAATATGATAGTGCCTACAAGTGGTATAAATAGTAGTGTGCCATCAACTTATGTGCCATTTCGCAATGGAATTTTCCTAAGTATAGCAAGTGCCGTGGCTATAAAACATAGCGCCACTCAAATACATATAGGCATAGTTCAAGAAGATGGTAGTGGTTATCCAGACTGCACAAAAGAGTTCATAACCAAACAACAAGAGTGTATAAATGAAGGAGTTAAACCATCTCAAAAGATAAGCTTGATAACACCGCTTTTAAATAAAACAAAAAAAGATATAACCCTAATAGCTATAAAATTAAAAGTTCCTATAGATAAAACTTGGAGTTGCTACAAAAATGAACTCGTAGCTTGTGGATTGTGCGATAGTTGTAGGCTTAGACTTGATGGCTTCAAAAAAGCTGGATTAAATGATAGTATTGAGTATATAACCAAAGTGTTGGACACTTAAAACTTATTTTGAATTAAGCTACCATTTACAGCTTTGAACAACCTAACATCAAAATCAACTTGCCCATCTATGATATTTGGCTCAATTTTTTTATTTTGATCCAAAAAAATATCAACTCCTACGATTGTAGAGTAGCTAATCCAATTGTATCTAATATCACCACCAAGCAAGGCAATATTTTCAGTGCTTGCTTGATCTATAGGTCTTATTGAGTTGGCTATGGTTAGCCCTTTTAAAGCATTTGCCCCAGTCATAGACAACAACACAGGACTAAAATTTATTTGAGTGCTGAGTATGTTTGCTGGCTTTATCTGTTTTGCTTTGATTGTTGATAGTATTATGGAGCTTGTCACCAAAGAGGTGTTTAGATACACTGAACTATCGTCTATAAGCCACTTTTTTTTGCCAATCAAGCTATTGAAAGATTTTTGATTTCGCTGTATTGATTGGGAGTATTTGACTTTGGGGTCAATTTTTGTTGTGTTTTTATGCAAGATTTTACCAATTGTATTAAAAGAGTAATACTCTATAGATTTTTTTTGAGTTTTTCTTGACAACAATTCAAGTTGTTTTTCATAATCAAGCCCACCATATATGATATTGTCTTTGCGATTTATGGTATTTTTTTTGTTTATGAGTGGTAGGTATATTGAAAAATCATCAATATCGTTATAGTTTATAAGATTGTTATAGCTACTATTTGTAAGTATAGCTACGATATTTTTATGGCCAAAGGTTTGTGCTTTTTGTAGAGCGCTTGCTATAGATGAGGTTGATTGGGAAGCAATATCAAAAACTTTTAATTCAAATGGCTGGTTTTGAGAAAGTAAATATCCCAATACTGAGTTCGTGGCATTGATAGCAAATTTGCCTATAGTTTTAGATGAATACAAAAGAGCTATTTTGTTTGTGGAACTATTATTAAAACTTGGATTATACATAGGTTTTTTTAAAAGTTTTTCATCAAGTAGCTCGTTTGGGGTGTTTGGTTTTTCGTTATTATTTTCATCGTTTTGTATTTTTCTATTGTCAATTGTTTCATCTATCTTATATTTTTTTGTTTTTTTGTTTTTTGTATCTTTTTTTGTTTTGTCGTTATTTTTGTCAAAATCTAAATCATAATAATCTTGCCCACAACCAACGAACAGAAAAACAACTATCAAACTATATATATAATATCTCATAAGAATCCTTTTGAATGTATTATATCATAGTTATATTAAGAGTGCTCTAATATAGTTCTTAAAAACAATCAAGATAAATAATAATTTTTTATATACAACAAAACTTCAAGATATACAACTGAATTTCTGGCAATTTTCAGGTTAATCACATTTTTTTCTGGTATAATTACAACACCGGAATTTGGAAAAGTATTTTCATGTTCTGTGACAATACAGTAGGAGGTATTATTTGAAAATAAAAAAAGATGAGCTAATTGAAAATATAAATACGGTTGATCCACAGACAAAAAGAAGAGAGTTTTTAAAAAAAGGTGTAGTTCTTTCAACAGCAGCTATAGCTTCGTTAGGTGGTATAGCTACAAACGCCAATGCAAAATACAAAATAGATAAAAACAATCTTCCACCAAACAACCCTGCTTGGGGACTAAAATGGGGACGAGATACAAATCATGACCCATATGGGTCTCCATCGAAGTTTGAAAAACATGTTGTTCGCCGTGAAGTGCCATGGCTCACTGCTGATAAGAAGGCATCTGTTAGTTTCACACCGTGGCAAGACCTCAAAGGTATAATAGTGCCAAATGGCCTACACTTTACGAGGTGCCATGGAGGGGTAATAGACATAAATCCAAAAGAGTATAGGTTGCTTATACATGGACTGGTAAAAAAGGATATCATCTTGACACTTGAAGATATCAAACGATACCCTAGTGTGTCGGTTATTCATTCGTTTGAGTGCGCTGCTAACAATGGTATGGAGTGGAGAGGTGCGAACTTAAATTCACTTCAAGCAACACACGGTATGTTGGCTTGTAGTGAAGTTACTGGAGTGCCTTTACGAACTATACTTGAGGATGTAGGGCTTAAAAAAGGTGCGAAATGGATGTTTCCAGAAGGCTCTGACCCTGCTGGTGTCGGTAGGTCTATACCTATAGAAAAGGTTCTTGACGATGCCATACTTGTGTATGCACAAAACGGCGAAGCTTTGCGACCAGAACAGGGTTATCCTGTGAGGTTGTTTTTGCCGGGTTGGGAAGGAGTGATGCAGATAAAATGGCTAAGACGACTTAAGTTTGATACTAAATCATGGATGGTGCGTGAAGAGAGCACCAAATACACTATGCTAACCAAAGATGGACATGCATTGATGTATAACTGGGCTTTTAGTGCAAATAGTGTTATAACTTCACCATGCCCCGAGAGAGATTGGCGAGATAAAAAACGAGGGTTCATCATGATAGAGGGTATTGCTTGGAGCGGTAAAGGAACTATCACTGCTGTTGATGTATCAATAGACGGTGGTAAAACTTGGAAGCTGGCTCAATTTACAAGTATGCAACTACCTAAGGCTGTCACAAGGTTTGCCTTTAAAACAAAATGGAATAAAAATTCTATGATGATCCAAAGTAGAGCTACCGATGATACGGGCTTCACGCAACCTACTGCCACACAACTAAACAATGCACGCGGCAAAGAGGGAATATATCATAGAAATGCAATACAAACTTGGGAAGTAAAATCAAACGGGGAGGTAAACAATGTTCACATATACGAAAGTTAAATATATATTAGTTTTGTTGTTATTGTCAAGCACTATTGTGTTTGCAAAAGGGCATACCCCTGCTAACCCAGATAAATACCCGTATCCAAGCGAAACAAAAGACAAAAAAGGCAACAAGATAAACGTGGACGGAGCCATAAAAAAGCCAAAAAATTTCAAAGTCAAACATGTTTATCATTCACCATATTCAGCTAAAGGTTTCTCTCTTGGACAAAAAGCAACTAAAAAACAATCAAAAGCTTGGAACACAGATGTGAGACCCGATGGAAAAGGTTTGCCAAAGGGAAAAATGTCAGTAGAAAAAGGTGCTGAAGTTTATAGTTTGAAGTGTGCTTCTTGTCATGGTGAGTTTGGTGAAGGTGTTGGAAGATTTCCTATACTATCAGGCGGACAAGAAACTTTGAATTTAAAACCTGCATCAGGAGGGGACCCTGGTCCGCTTAAGACATTTGGTAGTTATATGCCATATGTAGCACCTATATTTTGGTATATACAAACAGCTATGCCTTTGTCTGCTCCTAAATCGTTGTCAAATAGCGATACTTATGGAATAATCGGTTATTTGCTTCAGGTAAATGAGATAAAAGTAAACGATAAGGAGATAGAAGATGACACGATAATAGATGCTAAATTTTTAAAAGCTGTTAAAATGCCAAATGAAAAAGGTTTTGCATACAACAATTTGCGAGTGCCAGACACTAAAAACAAAAGATGTATGAAAAACTGTATCAAAGGCAAAACAGTTATAAACCGTATCAAAGTAGATGCGACCACAGTCGAACCTGAATTTGGCGAAGAGAGGCACTACTATGGCAAAATAGAACCAAAAGCAGGCTCAAATAATCCAGGACAAGCCAAATATGAAGCTTCGTGTGCAGGATGCCACGATGATGGAGTAGCTGGAGCACCACGATTTGGGGAAAAACAAGATTGGGAAAAGATAGTAAAAAAAGATTTTAAAAAAGTGCTAAACAATGCCATAAATGGTATTGGGGCTATGCCACCAAAAGGGGGTGCTATGGATTTAAAAAACGAAGAGATGGAAAATATCATAAAATATATGATAGAAAATAGCAAATAAACAAAAAGGAGAAAATATGAATATATTTAAAAAGTTGCCAATAGTATTAACTATTAGTGGTTTAGTAGCGACCATGGGTTTATCAAATGATCTAGTCAAGCAAGGTGAAGAGTTGTTTAAAACAAAAACTTTAGGAAATTGTATAGCTTGCCATGACATAAATGGAAAAGAAGATATACAAAAGATGGGACCAGGAAGCATGGGACCTAAACTTGTGTCGTTGTCAGCATGGCCAGAAAAAGCTTTGTATGACAAAATATATGACCCATATACGACAAACCCAATATCACAAATGCCTGCATTTGGAAAAAGTGGTTGGTTGAGTAAAGATGAGATAAATGCACTTGTGGCATATCTTAAGACAATAAATTAAAAAGGAAACAATATGAATAGAAGAAATTTTATAGAAATAGGATTGGGAGTTGCGGCAGCAACAGTTTTGCCTGTCAGCTTAAGCGCAGTGGATTTTAGAAAAACCAAAGAAAAAGCATGGTTGGAAAAAGATGTATCAAAAGCTATAGAGGGGTTGTATGGAAGTAGCTCAACTACACAAGGCAAAGTAAAATTAAAAGCCCCAGATATAGCAGAAAATGGAGCTATAGTGCCTATCACTATAAGCTCTGATTTAAGTGCTACAACGGTATCTTTATATCAAGACTCAAACCCAGAAGCAGCAGTAGCAGTATGGACTGTGCCAGCTGGTGGAGTTGTGGATTATTCACTTAGAATAAAGATGCAAAAAACAGGAACAGTTACAGCAGTAGTCGAATCAGATGGAAAGCTTTACACAGATAAAAAATTAGTTAAAGTTACAAAAGGTGGTTGTGGCGGTTGACAATAAACCAAAACAACAAAATAAAATATAATAAAAGGAAAAAATATGGCAGGTAAAACTAGAATAAAAGCAAAAGAAAAAGATGGCGTAGTAACAGTGATGGCTTTAGCTAAACACCCAATGCATAGTAGCATAGAAGCAAAAAAATTGAAAGTAAAACAAAACTTCATAACACATCTAACAGCACAAGTTGATGGAAAAATCGTGTATGAAATTAGTAGCTCACAATTTTTTTCAAAAGATCCATTTTTGAAGTTTAAATACAAAGGCAAAAAAGGTGATAAAATCACTATCAAATGGGTAGATATACTTGGTGGCACTAACTCAAGTGACGGAATAGCAAAATAGATAAATATCTAAAAAATAAAAAGGAGAATATATGTTATCAAAAATGATAAAATTGTTTATGGTTTTGACAATATTTGCAGTTGTATCAAATGCAGGTAAATATGATAAACAAGCAGAAAAAGATAGGAAAGCACTCGTGAAGTATTTTGAAGCTAAGTTTGAAGACCCAGAAAAAAATAGAAATCAGTTTTTTCCATACTCAACGGACAAAGAGTTGAAAGAAAACATAACAAAAGGTTTAAAACACCATGATTTTGCTATAGGCAACTATGCATTTTCAAAGCAAGGCAAAGTGCAATACGATGAGATAAAAGAGATGCCACCATACGAAGAGTTTATAGAAAAAGGTGAAGATATTTATAAAAACAGCGAAGCACTTAAAAAGTGTTTTCCAGATACCAAAATAGGTGGAAACTATCCATATTTTGACGATAAAACAGGCAAAGTAGTGACTTTGAGTGTAGCTATAAATGATTGTGTAGTCAAAGCAGGTGAAGAGAAACTAAATTTGAAAAAAGGTAAGATAACACACATAGAAGCATATTTTGCTGACCAAACCAAGCAAGCGGACAAAAATATGGATATAAAAATAAACTCAAAAAAAGCACAACAAGCTTATGAAAGAGGCAAAAAATATTATTATAGTCAAAGAGGTTATCTAAAACTTTCATGTGCTTCGTGTCATGTCCAAGGAGCAGGTCAAAGAGTGAGAAATGAAAGTTTGTCGCAACTATTGGGACATGCGACACACTTTCCAGTGTATAGGCTAAAATGGGGTGCCAAGAGCAAAACTTCAGATGGTCTTGGGACTTTGGAGAGACGAATGGAAGGCTGTATCAAAGATGAGGGACAAGTCCCACCAAAAGCAGATAGCAAAGAGATGAGAGAGCTTTTGTACTTTATGGCATATATGTCAAATGGTATGAAAATCGATGGTCCAGACATAAGAAAATAGGAGTATATATATGAAAAATTTATTAAAAATATTTGCAGCGATAACTTTAGTTTGGGCTACAAACAGTTTTGCTCACAATGTAAACAAACAGTGTGATGTAGCAAAGTTGGGTATAGACAAAGTTGTTGGCTATGCAAAAGTTCATAACAAAGAAGCTAAAGCAAAAGGTGTGGAGTTTAGGCGACTAAATGTAAACAATACAGACCTAATCAAAGCAGTAGAAGATGCTGTGGCAAACGGCGAAAAAACAGTTCAACCTATGCACTTCAAGGGTAAAGACAAGTCAAAAACAAAACTTGATGTAAACTATGCAGCCCAAAGAGCTTGTCATTTTGCTATAACATCATTGACACAAGCAAAAGAAGCACAAAAAACATACAAGTTATCAATACCAGGAGATGGTTATAAGTTTTAACCATATTTTATAAACAGAGGTTTTTACCCCTGTTTATAAACTTAACCAATGTATAATCTTATTAAGATTATACATTGGTTAAAACAAAAACACAAAACTTGTCTATAGCACGGAACGAGACAAAAAAATGAAGCAACTCGCATACGACCAAAGTAGCGGAATTGACACAGATTTCATATCTCAAGTCAAGGAGCACGAACGAGACAAAACACGAGCAAAACACTGCGAGCACTCGTTAGGGAGCACAGACGGATGTATCCGTCAAGCGATAGCACGAGTGAGACAACAACGAGACAAAAAAATGAAGCAACTCGCATACGACCAAAGTAGCGGAATTGACACAGATTTCATATCTCAAGTCAAGGAGCACGAACGAGACAAAAATTGAAAAAGGATATTTATGACAAAAATGGGAAGACGAGAGTTTGTATATATGATGGCAGTGCTTGGTTCTGCTCCAGTATTTGCAAAATCACATAGACGAATGCCAGCAACTAAAAACAAACTAAAAGATTATTATAAACTCAAGCCATTTGGCAATGTAAGATTGATGCATATGACAGATTGCCATGCACAGCTAAAACCAGTGTATTTTAGAGAACCTAGTGTAAATCTTGGATTTCATGAAAACTATGGCAAACCACCACATATAGTAGGCGATAAGTTGCTTGACTATTATGGTATAAAAGGTAACAAACGACTTGAGTATGCTTATAGTTGTGTGAATTTTGAAAAACACTCAAAAGCTATGGGCAAAGTAGGCGGTTTTGCACAGCTGCAAACTGTGGTAAATTATCTAAGACAGAGCTACGGCAAAGAGAAAACTTTGCTTATGGATGGTGGTGATACTTGGCAGGGAAGTTGGACTTCACTTCAAACAAGAGGTCAAGATATGGTGGGTGCCATGAACGAGTTGGGAGTTGATATATGTGTAGGACACTGGGAGTTTACATACAAAGCAGCAGAAATACATAAAAATATAAAACTATTAAACGCAGAGTTTTTAGCACAAAATGTATTTGTAAAAGAGGATGCCTTGTTTGATGGAAGCCCAGCATATGACGAAGATAGTGGATTGGCATTTAAGCCATATACTATCAAAAAACTAAAAGGTATTAGAGTTGCGGTAATTGGGCAAGCATTCCCTTATACTACTATAGCAAATCCAAAAAGATTTATACCAGATTGGACTTTTGGTATCAAACAAGATGAGCTCCAAGCAATAGTAGACAAGATAGAGAAAAAAGAGAAACCAGATGCCGTGATACTTCTTTCGCACAATGGTTTTGATGTAGATCAAAAGCTAGCAAATGTAGTAAGCGGTATTGACTTTATAATGGGCGGCCATACACACGACGGTGTGCCTGAAGCAGTGCCTGTGAAAAACAAAAAAGGTCTAACCTATGTTTGCAATGCAGGCAGCAACGGTAAGTTTCTAAATGTTCTTGACTTAGATATAAGAAAAGGCAAAATCAAAGACTTTAAGTTTACATTGTTGCCAATATTTTCAGACCTAATACCAGAAGACAAAAAGATGAAAGCATATGTAGACAAGGTGCGAAAACCATATGAAAAAACATTAAACGAAATCATAGCAACCACTGATGATACTTTGTATAGACGAGGAAATTTCAATGGCAGTTTTGACCAAGTGCTCTGTGATGCTTTGAGAGTAGTAAAGGGTGCTGATATATCTTTGAGTCCTGGTTTTAGGTGGGGTGTATCTGTGCCTAAAGGACACAATATAACATTTGATGATATAGCTACACAAACTGCTATGACATATGCTGAAACATACATTCGACCTATGAAAGGTAGTTTGGTCAAAGAGATACTAGAAGATGTGGCGGACAATCTATTTAACCCAGATCCGTTTTATCAACAAGGTGGTGATATGGTGAGAACTGGCGGAGTATCATATACAATTGAACCTAAAAAAGGTTTTGGCAAACGAATTACAAACTTAAAATTAAGCAATGGCAAAGCTATAGAGCCAAATAAAATGTATAAAGTAGCTGGCTGGTCAACGGTCAATGGTAAATCAGACGGCGAGCCTATATGGGAGACTGTAGTTACATATTTAAAAGATGTCAAACATATAAAAAATCTAAAAATAGATACGCCAGATATGATAGGAATAAAAGGTAATCCGGGTATATATTAAGAGAAAAATAACTTAAATCCAAGAGGTATCTGCTATACTTCTTGGTCGGTTTTATTTTTTTGGAAAATATGTTATTTTTCAAAAAAATAAAAAGGAATAAAATATGTTAAAAAAATTAATTGTAGTTTTAATACTCGCAGTATCGTTATTTGCCAAGATGGAGTTTAGCGAACCTAAACCATCGTTTGAAAATCCACGAAAGTGGCTCATAAAACTAAACACAGATGATATAGATAAGGTAAATCAAACCTTAAGCACCATAAACAATGTATTGAAAATATATCCTGATACAACTTTAAATATAGTCGTAGTGGTATATGCAAAAGGTATGAGGGCTATAAAAAAGGATTATGACAAAAAAACACTCTCAAGAATTCAATCTGTTATGGAGTATGGTGTAGAGTTTGTAGGATGTATCAACACTATGGATAGTATGCACTGGAAGAAAAAAGATTTCATAAAAGATATATCGTATGTGCAAGCAGGTATAGCTCAAGTGATTGAAAAAGTAGCAGGAGGTTGGTATGATATCACGCCATTTTAAAAAAACTTTTGTATTATTTTTTGCATTGGTATTGTTGTCAGTAGTTCAGGCAAAAGAGTTTAAAGTATATAAAAATTACGAAATTGCTTTAAAAGAAGCAAAAAAATCAAATAAAAACTTGATGATGATGCTACATTCACCGCATTGTCCTTGGTGCAATAAAATGAAAAATGAAACGCTCAATCAAAAAGAGACACAAAACTTCATAATGAATAATTATATTTTTGTATCATTGAATAAATACAGAGATACTTATCCAAAAAAATTCCAGTCAAATATGATACCAACAATTTTTTTAATAGACAGCAAAAATGAAAACGAAAACTACAAAATGCTTGGTTTTCAAACTGTAGAGTCTTTTATAGATGAAGTTTCTCTTGCAGAGGATTTGTGATGAAAAGATATGTTTTAATAGCAGCAATGTTTTTGTGTAGTAGTTTATCTGGAGAGATAATAAAAGCAGACAAGTTAGTGAAAAAAGCACAAAAGACACTTGAAAGTAGCACTATAAACACAAAAGATTTGGTATCGTTATTGTCTAAAAAACCGAACACCAAAATAATAGACATAAGAACAAAAGCAGACATAGTGCAAGATGGCGGATTTATAAAAGCAAACAAGGTCATAAATATACCACGAGACAAGCTTGAGTTTATAATAAGCGACGAAGTAGATATGGACGAAGTTTTTGTGGTGCATTGCCTAAATGGCAACAGAAGTGCCTTGGCATCGGTTAGATTGAAAAATATGGGTTATAAAAATTTGCTTTACTACAAAGAGAGCTTCGAAGTTTGGAGACAAAACAAACTACCAGTTAGCTCGCTTGACAAAGATACTAATTCTATATTATACTCAAAAGTTAAAAAGGTAGCTAAAAATATATATACTTCAATTGGCAGGACATCGCCATCTACATATGAAAACAGCGGACACAACAACAACTTAGGCTTTGTCATAGGAAACAAAGCGGTCATGGTGTGGAATGCGGGGGCTAACTATTTGTTGGCAAAAGCTTTGCACGAAGAGATCAAAAAAATCACAAAACTACCGGTGAAATATGTTCTGCTTGAAAATTCACAAGGTCATGCTATGCTTGGAAGCAACTATTGGAAAGAGCAAGGTGCTAAAATAGTAGCACACAAAATAGCCAAAGAAGAGATAAAAAACAAAAAAAACGACAAGACATTTTTAGAAAAAAGAGCAAACAGAATGAAAGACAAACTATCTTTCACTAAAATAGTGTTGCCTGATATTGTTTTTGATACAAAAAAGGAGTTTGATTTAGGCGGCATCAAAGTTGAAGCGAGATACTTTGGTTATGCTCACGAACACAGCGACATAGCTTTGTGGATACCCAAACAAAAGGTCATATTTGCTGGTGATTTGGCATTTAACCAAAGGCTTTTGCCGATATTTGAAATAACCGAAGTTCCAAAGTGGCTTCAAGCTTGGGAGAAGTTCGCTAAACTAAAGCCTAAAATTGTAGTGCCAGGACACGGAGATGTGACAAATATGAAAACAGTTACAAAATACACAAAAGATTATCTAATACACTTACAATCAAGCATACAGAAAATTATAGATGATGGTGGTGATCAAACAGATGCATACAAGATAGATATGCGAGCTTTCGAACACCTTGATACATACCGAGAATTGGGACGACAAAATATCGGTGTGCTTTTTAGACAAATGGAGTTCCAATGAAAAATATATTAATAGTTTTGGTGTTTATATCGCCAATTTTTAGCAGTAATATCGAGTCAAAATGTGAAAAAAAACCAAACCACATATATATAGCACCTGAGTGTATAGAGTTATCTACTGCTATTGGTGAACAAAAAGATAGCTTGATAGTGTTGCTTCACGGTATGTGGAAGGAGGGGGCAAATGTGTTAGGAATTTACTCAAGTTTTGCACAAGACTTATCTATGCAAACAGACAAAACAGTTGTAGCGGTAGCACAGCCTGGATACAGTGGTTCAACGACCAACAAATTTAAAGCTATCATATCAGACAAAAAACAAACAAAAAACAAAGATTATTTAGAGTTTATATCAAATATATTAAAAAATCTCAAACAAAAACACAAAGCCAAAACTCTTGTCGTAGTCGCTCATAGTGCAGGGGCATCTATGATAGCTACTATTATGACTAAAGAGAAGCAACTCATCCAAGTAGCAGTCTTGGCAGGTGGAAAATATGATAAAATAGATACAAAAAAACTTGACAAAAAAGCAAAATATATCGTAGTGTATGGTGAAAAAGATAAAATATCGCCACCAAAAAGAAGTATAAACTTTCACAAAAATTTACAAAAACAAAAATTGAATACTACGATACTGCCTATAAAAGATGTAGGTCATAGTTTTCTCGATACAGATGATAAGGTAGTAGATGTCGTGATAGCTTTGCCATAAAATAGTCAAAAAATCAAACTTATCATAAAATTTTCATATTTGAGCTTGATTTTATAATCCCACCTTTTAAAACTTTTGCAAATATACCTCTATCGTGTTTGAGTAGTTTTGGCACGCTTTTGTCTATACAAGATAAGTGCTCGCATATGGTGCAGTTTTGAGTGATTTGTAGTTCCACTTCGTCTATAGTTAATATATCTTTTTCTTTTAGGTTGTTTGTATCAAAGTCTATCAAGATATTTTCACCCAAAGAACCAAAAGATGCTACGATACCATTTTGTTTCATAATATCATATGCTTTTGTTGAGGTTATGAGCACTGCTCTATTTGTAGTTTTATCATAAAATTTATCGCCTTCTATGCCAAGCATATCGATAGTTATGTTATCTTTTTTTATACTACCATTTTGTGTTGATATATGAAGTGAGATTATGTTTATGTGTGTTGTTTTCATATATTCCTAAAGATTTAGGCCACCTCTAAAAACCTACCCTAAAGCTATGAGCATAGAGGTTTTTAGAAGTGACTTTAAATATATACATTGTAGCAAAAAAATATAAAATACCAAAACGATAAATAAAAGTTATACATAGTTTAATCACAACATATACAACAAGCAAAAAGATAATATTTTTGCTTGTTGTTATGTTTTTAAGGTATAATGGCACATATCGTAAAGGTATAATTTCAAAAAGGAGAAAGAATGACAAATACAAACTTGCATGATACTTCAAGGTTAAATACACAAAAACTACCAGCTGCTCAAAAAAGCAGAAGGGAGTTTTTCAAAAAGTCAGCAGCTATATCGGTAAGTGCTGTGGCAGCTTTGAGCGTGCTTGACCCTGTCAAGGTTTTAGCCGATGACAAAGCTATCACACACCATGCCCCGTGGGGACAACATTGGGGCGATCCTATCACGAAAAATCTATACGGAGTGCCATCGTTATACGAGCACAATGTTACAAGACGATATACCAAACTTTTAGCTTCAGGCAACTATAGAGCGGCCATAGCGGTGTCGCCTATACAAGACATAGAGGGTATTATCACACCAAATGGATTGTTTTTTAGTAGAAGTCATGGTGGCACTGCTCATATAGATCCAAATAAGTTTAGGTTGATGATACACGGACTTGTCAAAAAACCAATAGTTTTGACTTTAAAACAACTCAAACGATATCCAAGTGTCACAAGGACACACTTTTTGGAGTGTCCTGCAAATGGCGGTCAGGAGTGGAGAGCTACTCAATACAATTCATTGCAGTTTGCAAAAGGGTTTATGAGCTGTGCTCAATGGACTGGCGTATATATCAAAACTATACTCAAAGATTTGGGACTTAAACCACAAGCGAAGTGGATGTTAAGTGAAGGAAGTGACAACTCAGAGATGGGGCGAACAGTTCCTATAGACAAAGTGCTTGATGATGCTATGATAGTATGGGGTCAAAATGGTGAAGCACTGCGACCAGAGCAGGGTTATCCTGTGAGATTATTGTTACCTGGTTGGGAAGGAAACTTGTGTGTCAAGTGGCTAAAACGACTTGAGTTTGCAAGTGAACCTTGGTATGCTAAAGAGGAGACGAGTAAATATACAGCACTCAAACCAACTGGCAAAGCAGTGCAACATTTCTATGCAAATGAAGTAAACTCAACAGTCACAAGTCCAAGCCCAGAGATACCATGGACAGATCTAAAAGATGGTGACCTAATAGAGATAGAGGGTTTAGCATGGTCTGGTATGGGGACTATCACAGCAGTTGATTTATCATTTGATGGTGGCAAAAATTTCAAAAAAGCCAAACTCAAAGGCTTGGTGCTTCCAAAATGTTGGACTAGGTGGAGTTATATGCATAAATACAAAAAAGGCAAAACACTGCTACTTACATCGAGAGCTATGGACGATGCTGGTTATATTCAGCCTACTATAGACCAAGAGACAAGTGTCATGGGAGTTGAGAGTGTGTATCATAGAAATGCTATTGAAACTTGGGAAGTTGCAAAAACAGGGGAGGTCAATCATGTTCAAATACGATCGTAAAATTATTTTTTGTAGCATAGTTTTTCTTATATCAAGTGCCGTATTGTTTGCTAAAAAAGGTGAATACATACCAAGTGCGGTGGGAACTATTGATAGCCATCCTACTATCGATGGTGGAGTGTATCATCCAGTTAAAGACAGCAAAACAGGACCATATAGAATAAATGAAAAAACTTTAAAAGGTGGCTATAAGTTTGGTAGAAAACCAACTAAAAATGAGTTAAAAGCATGGGATACTGATATCATGGCCGATGGCACTGGTTTGCCAGATGGTAGTGGCACAGTAGAAGATGGTGAAGAACTTTATGAAGCACAATGTGTCAGCTGTCATGGAGACTTTGGTAGTGGCGGTGGAGGTTATCCTGCTTTGTCAAAAGGCAATGCCTACACACAACAAAAAAGCTTAAAAAACCAAAGAAATAAACCAGATGCCGATGGACCAGTAAGAGTGTTTGGTTCGTATTGGCCACAAGCTAGCACTTTGTGGTGGTATATAAGAGACGGTATGCCACACACAAGAAGCAAAACTCTAAAAGATGACGAAGTATATGCACTTGTAGCATATATATTAAATATCAATGAGATAAAAATAGATGGTAAATTGGTTGATGATGAATATGAACTAACCAAAGATAAATTTCTAAAAATCAAGATGCCAAACGCAGATGGGTTTGAACCTAAAATAGAAGGCAAAGGCTCGTTAGAAAGAGTGCGAAAATACTACAAAAATCCAAAAAATTTTGGAGCTATCAAAGTAGCATATGCCAAACGATGTATGAAAAATTGTCAAAAAAAGTCTGCAAAAATAGTAGGAGTAAGAAACGGTGGCATAAGTGATTTTCACCCACCTTTATCAAACAAAAAAGACAAGCTATCAGTAAAAAGTTCTAAACTTGATGTGAAAAAAATATATAAAGACAGCTGTGCTATGTGCCATACAGACGATAGTATGGGCGCTCCAGTAGCTGGCAAAAAAGCTGACTGGGAAGCAAAAAAGAAAAACGGTGGTATAAAAGGGATTTATAAAAGAGGTATAAAAGGATTAAATGTCATGCCACCAAAAGGTGGAGCTGGCATAAGTGATGACGAGTTTAAAAAGGTGGTTGATTATATGATCAACTTAAAATAAAAAGGAGAAAATATGAAAAGAAGAAATTTTTTGAGTTTAGGTGCTATTGCGCTTGCAACAGCGGTATCGCCAACAATTATGATGGCAAAGGATTATAGAAAATCCAACTTATCTGCGTGGGAGGGTGACAAAAGCCACAAAGTAGCAGATGCTATCAAGGAGCTTTATGGCACAGCTGATACAATCAAAGAGGGTGTTACTTTAAATATACCAAAAGTAGCAGCAAATGGAGCTGCGATACCTGTGAAGTTTTCATCCTCTATCAAGGCCAAATCAGTAGCAGTGTTGCAAAACAAAAATCCTGAGAGCTTGGTCGCTGTATTTACAGTGTTTGATGGCACTATTATTGACAATAGTTTAAAGATGAAGATGCAAGAATCAGGCACGATTACCGTGATAGTAGAAGGAACCGATGGCAAACTATACGAAGATAGTAAATCACTCGAAGTCGCTCTTGGCGGATGTGAAGGATAAGGAGAAAATATGAAAATAAAAGCGAAAATAAAAGGCGACATCATCAAAGTCAAAGCTATGGCAAAGCATATTATGCTACCATACAAAGCAGCAAAAGCTAAGGGAGTTGAAGCAAACTTCATAACAAACTGGAAAGCAACTATAGCAAATAAGCCAGTATTTGAAGTATCTTCAAGTCAATTTTTATCAAAAAACCCTATATTGAAATACAAACTTGATAATAAAATTGTAGGTGCTAAAGCAGGCGATGATATCACTATGGTATGGGTAGATAAACTAGGCAAAACCAAGACAGAGACCAAGAAAATCAAATAAATTTTGATAAATTTTATGAAAATCTATAAATTTTGAAAATTTTATGATATAATAGTTCAGTCGCAAAAGCAGTGAGGTGTATTTTTGTAGTTTATACCTATAAAAATTTAGATAATATGCCAATAATTTGGCAAAAAAAGGAAAAATATGAAAAAAATTATGTTGTTGTTGTTGATTGGGACATCGTTTGTCATAGCAAAAGGTAAGTTAAATATCATAGATATCAATAAAGCAGAAGAGTTATACAAAGGTAAAAAAACTCTTTTTATAGATGCAAGGCCATATAAAAAGTATCAAATAGGCACTATCATGGGTTCTGTCAATATCACACCAAAGTTATATGAAGAGCAAAAAAGATTTTTGCCTATCAATAGAATAGCGAATATTGTGACATATTGTGGGGGCTATGCTTGTAAATTATCTGATAAGATAGCGGCCAAACTTCAAAAAGCAGGATACAAAAATGTATTTGTATATAAAGGCGGATACCCAGAATGGAAAGCAAAAGGCAAGCCAACTATGGGTTTAGTGCGAAAATCAAAAGCACAAACAGGACCATACAAACCGACACTTGATCCTATCACTGTAAATGGTGTCCAGCTCTATTTGTTACCAGAAGATGGTGAAGCAAATGAAGATGGTCTTGTAGATCAGTTTTGGTTATATGGCCAGATGAAAGATGGTAAAAATCCACCAAAAGGTGTCCATATAGTAGATACTAGAAAAGCCAAACAGTATAATGCAGAACATATAAAAGGAGCTACAAACGCACCATTTGACACAAAAAAAGAGACCATGGATACAAGTAAATTTCCAAAAGATGGTATAATTGTGTTGCATTGTAACTCTGGTGTGGTCTCAGTAGATGCAAGACGATCAATAAAAGATGAAGAGCTTAAAAAAAGAGTATTTATATATGACATATCTTATGTATGCGACAAAAAAAATAAAAACTGTAAATTAACTCCAAACGAAGCTTTGTAGTTTTAAGTCTTTTTAAAACCACCGATGTTATAAATCTTGGTGGTTTTGTCATCTTGTATATTTTTTACAAGTTTCTTTAAGGTATTTTAGATATTATACTAAAAATTTTAAAGGTATAAGATGACATCTACTTTATTTATAACACAGTTTGTTTTGACGATTGTGTTAACTATCACTGTGCTACTTCAAAAAAGTTCAAGCATAGGTCTGGGAGCTTATAGCGGAAGCAATGACTCTGTATTTGGAGCAAAAGGACCTGGCAATTTTCTGACCAAATTTACTTTTATTGTAGGTTTTCTTTTTGTAGTTAATACTATAACATTGGGTTATTTATACAATCAAGAGCGGCTACAAAGTGCTGTCGATGTGGTAGATACAGATAGCTTGATACCAGCTAAAACTAAAACCCAAGAACCAACTCAAACAGCACCGCAAGCACCACTATCGCTTGACAAAAAAGACGATACGTCAGTTCCTATAGCTACACCAAAATCACCCGATATCAATACTACAAAGAAATAATATGATAACGACTTTAAATCAAGACACAATCACAACTATGCAAGCAGGCATAGAAGCTTTAAAAAGGGACTATAAAACCTTAAGAACTGGCAAAGTAAATCCTGCTATATTGGACAACATAACTGTAGATTATTATGGAACTGATACAGAGCTTTCTAAAGTAGCTACTATTATAGCAAATGATGCTACAACTATAACAATATCACCATGGGAGAAAAATTTGCTTAAAGATATAGAACAAGCGATATCAACAGCAAACATAGGTGTAAATCCAAACAACAATGGAGAGTCTGTAGTGCTATATTTTCCACCTATGACAGTAGAACAAAGACATTTGTCGGCCAAGAGTGCTAAAGCTATGACTGACCATGCAAAAGTGTCAATACGAAACAATAGAAAACATGCAAATGATATCATAAAACAAGCTCTAAAAGACAAAAATATCACAGAAGATGATAGCAAACAAAAACAAGAAGATATACAAAAACTTACTGATAAATTTAATACAAAAGCAGACGAGATATTTAATACAAAAGAAGCAGAGATACTCAAAGTTTGATATATGGATATAGAAGCTATATATAAAAGCCACGAGGCATTGCTTGAGGGGCATTTTCTTTTGAGTAGCGGCTATCATTCATCGCGATACCTACAAAGTGCAAAACTACTTGAAAATCCACAAATAGCAAAAAACTTGACAGATGAACTAACCAAACAAATCAACCAAACCGATATACATATAGATACTATTTGTTCGCCAGCAATTGGTGGGCTTATAGCTGGGTTTAGTTTGGCTACATCTATGAACAAACGATATATTTTCACAGAAAGAGTATCGGGTGATATGGCACTTCGGCGAGGGTTTGATATAAAACAGGGCGAAAATATACTTATATGTGAAGATATCATAACTACAGGAAAATCCGCTATGGAGTGTGCGAAAGTATTGGAGAGTTTGGGAGCAAATATAGTAGGCTTTGCTTGTCTGGCAAATAGGGGCTTTTGTAAAACTACACAAGATAAAACACCTGCAAAATCAAACTGTTTTTTGTATTGTAATATACCACTTTTTGCACTTGGCAACATACATATAGATATGTTTGAGTCAAGCGATTGTCCTATATGTAAAAGTGGCGATACCAAAGTCGTCAAGCCAGGTAGTAGGGCAAAATAATTGGTAGCATTGTCGTATAGGTTCAAAGCATTTGTGGTAGATATGTTTATGATTATGATGCCTATCATGTATATCACTACTTATATAGTATTTGATACCAAAGAGCAGATGCAAAGTAGTGACATAGCTCGCTGGGCTACAGCAGGCATATATGGCGCTGTTGTCATAATATTTTGGTGTCTCAAAGGACAAACTCCGGGTATGAAGGCCTACGACATAAAAGTAGTAGATAAAAAAACAGTGCAAAACATAAGTATAGTTCAAGCCGTGAACCGATACTTGATATTTATGTTTAGTGCCATAACTATTGTGCTACTATTTGTGCCTTTTTTCAAAAAAGAGAAACATATGATACACGACATACTGACCAACACCATAGTAATCAAAGCTTGAAAACTCTCACTTTTGTTTTAGTTTTTTATAAACTATAAGAGTTCTTATAAATACTTACTATCGATAGTTTTGTTGAATTATCAATCAAAAATTGTTATTGGTTTTTATAAAACAATATATTTGTGCTATCGTAGTATCGTGAAGTTGTATTCTAAAATTTTATACATAAAATTACACCTCACAAAATTTTGGGTATTTACTTTTAGTTTTATTGCTGATACCTTGTGGATATTTTGGGTTATTATAATATTTGTTTTATATTATCTATAAATTTTTATAATTTTTATACAAAATAACTATATAACAAACTTGAGGCTGCTTTGTTGTAAGTTTAATATCTTTTTTGTATCAAGGCTTTAGCCTTGATACAAAACATATTAGATATTTGTTTGATATCTCATTTTTCAAATATATCTAATGAATATCTCTCCATATCTTAAATTTCCAAATCCAAGCAAATATAGCAAGGACAAGCAAGTAGCCTAAAAATGGCCAAGCTAGGCTTTCTCGTTCTTGTTTTTTGCTATCGCCTACATTTTCCATATAAGTTACTACTTGTTCTTCTGCTTTTTTGGTCAAACCAACTCGTGGCATAGCAGTAGCCTCTATATGTTTTTGAGGGTTATTGATAAATTCATGCAAGTAGGTTTTGCTTCTACTTCGTATGTATTGCGACAAATCAGGAGCTTCTTTGCCCATATATTTTGACACATCGCTCTGGGCTGTCATACTTCCGCCATAGAAGTCACCGTATTTGATACTATGGCATCTCTGACATGCATCGGCAAATACTTGTTTGTTTGATAACTCTTTTGGTGCTATACTTTGTAAGTATGCTACCATATCTGCTATATCTTGTGGTGGCATCCAGTTGTATGCTGGCATCGGGTGAGCTACACCATCTACAAACTTGTGTTTCGTATTTGTGGCAGTAGCTGGGTCGTTTATAAATGCAGATAAATAGTTAGCATCGTATATCAAGCCAGACGAACCCAAATCAGGTGGCACTACACCATATGAAGCGGCACTTGTAGCATCGTCCATAAGTGGTGGAAAAGAGGCACTTTTTATACTATGACAAGCTATACAATTAGCTTGAACCAAAGTAGCACCATTTGTGGCGTCGCCTTTTAGCTCACCTGTTCCTTTTAAATCTTTAAACTCATAATCTGGTTTATCTACGTGAGCATGCATTTGACTATGAGCAAATGGTTCAACACCCCAATACAAAATACCAGTAAACACAACCAATATGGCTAATATCTTAAACTCTCTCATGATTATACTCCTCTTTTTTTAGCATCACTTTTTGTGATAAATGGCAAAGATATAAACAAAGATAAAAATGTCAGCGTAGCACCAAATCCTACCCAAGCATTTGCTCCTGTTGGTGGTAGCTTACCGTATATAGTTAAAACCATCATATCAACTACCATGATCCAAAACCATATTTGAAACTTTTTTCGCTTATGAGCTGGCAATATATCAGGGTCTTTGTCCAAAAACGGCACTATCAAAAATGCAACTTGAGCAAAACCAAATATAATAAGCCCTATATCCATAGCTTTCATACCCAGCACATCGAAAAATGGACCTCTTAAAGTCTCATATGACCACAAAAAATACCACTCAGGGTAGATATGAGCTGGTGTAACCATAGAGTTTGCTGGGTCAAAGTTCACAGGGTCCATAGCGAAGTTGTAGTTGAAAAACACCAAATAAAAATAAAATATCAAAAACACCGCAAGAACTGCAAAATCTTTGCTCAAAAATACAGGCCAAAATGGTATCACTTTTGATTCTTTTTTGTTTCCATCGAGATATTTTTGTGCTTCTACGTCATAGTCTATCTCTTCGCTATTTTGGTTGTTTACATGCGGAATTCTAAGTGCATAAAAGTGCAATACTATTATAGCCAATATACTAATAGGCAACAAAAATACATGAAGCATATAAAATCTAGTAAGCGTGGCATCATTGACAGCAAATCCGCCCCGTATCCACTCTACAAGCCCCCATGCTTCAAGTGAACCACCAGCAAACAAGTTTGTGATAACAGCAGCAGCCCAATACGACATCTGTCCCCAAGGAAGCATATATCCAGAGAAGCCAGCAGCACTAAATGTCATAAACAGTAGCATACCAGATATCCATATCATCTCTCTGCCTTTTTTATAACTACCATAATAGATACCAGTAAACATATGTATATATATCACTAAAAATATCACAGACGCTGCAACTCCATGCATATGTCGAAACAGCCAACCATAACCAACCTCTTGCATGATAGTATAGTTCACACTATCAAATGCTAAATTTACATCGGGTTTATAATACATCATGAGAAATATACCACTAATTATAAGGATTTTAAATGTGACAGCCAGCACCACACCCATAGCCCACAAGAAGTTTATATCTTTTGGTATCCAGTATTCTGTCATCATCACTTTCCAAAACTTTTTTATAGCAAGTCTTTTGTCCAAGCCCTCTACACTAAATAAAGATTCATTTACTTTTGCCATATATACTCCTTATGCTCTTGCTTTTTGCATAGCATTTGATTGTTCGCTTGCCTCGCCAAGAGTAAGCACAGAACCTTCTACACTAAATGGAGGCACAACCAATGGTTTTGGTGGTGGTCCAAATGTTTCTTCGCCATTTGCATTGAACTCGCCACCATGACAAGCACACTTCCATATATCTTTTTTCCATGCAGGTATGCAACCTAAGTGAGTACAAAGCCCTTCAACTATCGTATATCGCTTGTCACCCAGCACCAAATCACCATCAAAATCTTTCATATCTGCTGTTTTGAGTAATACAAATATAGGCTTGCCTCGCCATTTGTATGTTTGAGGTTTGCCTGGCTCTAAACCAATACCTGCTAAATCAATCTTGATAAATCCAGCGGCCAACACCGATGGTAGCGGGTCCCAAGCCTTTTTCATACCTACAAGTGATACAGCACCACCCACAGCTGCTACCGCACCAAAAGACATACCTATAAAGTCTCTTCTTTTTGTCTCATTTGACATATGTTTCCTTTTTTAAAAAATTACACAATTTTATCATAAATAACTTAAAATTAAATTTTATATAAAAATTTTGCTATCTTTCATATTGTTTTGATAAAATAGCACAATTTTTTAAAAGGATTTTTGATGTTTTCACGATTTGGTTTAAGTAGTCACGGCACTACAGTTAAACAAGAGTTTTTCGCAGGTTTTACTACATTTTTGACTATGATGTATATAGTTCCAGTAAATGGATTTATATTAGCAGATGCTGGGCTTCCTATGGGAGCTGTGGTCACGGCTACAGCACTCATCACTATACTATCAACTATATTTAGCGGCTACTGGTCAAATACACCTATAGCCATGAGTGTAGGTATGGGGCTAAATGCTTATTTTGCATATGGTTTGGTGCTAGGTATGGGTATCGCTTGGCAGACTGCTTTGGGTATAGTATTTTTAAGTGGTGTTATATTTGTAGTGTTGTCATTTACAAAGTTTAGAGTGTGGCTCATGACTAGCATACCTGTGGATCTTCGCCGTGCTATCAGTGCTGGTATTGGTGCATTTATAGCATTTATCGGTCTCAAGCAGATGGGTATCATCACAGCAAATAAAGCTACACTTGTATCGTTAGGTGAGATAGGTTCTCCTGCTGTCATATTGGGTATCGTAGGGCTGTTTATCACTCTTGGGTTTTATACCTACAAAGTCAAAGGTGCTTTTATATTGGGTATCGCTATCACATCTATCATCGGTTGGGTTATGGGAGTAGGACAACTGCCAGAAGCTATAGTTGGTATGCCGGCATCTATATCGCCTATACTGTTTGAGCTTGATATCATGAGTGCCTTGTCGCTTAGTTTGCTACCTGTTGTTATCACATTTTTGGTCACAGATATGTTTGATACTTTGGGCACATTAACTGGAGTTGGCACGAGAGCAAACTTGTTTCAAACTGGTGACGAAAATGACAAAGCTTTGGAGAAAACTCTTGAAGCAGATGCTATAGCCACTGTGGGCGGTAGTTTGCTAGGGGTTTCTACTACAACTGCATTTATAGAAAGTGCCAGTGGAGTAGAGGAGGGCGGACGAACTGGCTTGACTGCTGTATTTACTGGACTCTTGTTTGTCTTGACTTTGTTTATGCTACCACTTTTCAAATCAATTCCACCAAATGCCATATATCCAGTGCTAGTTGTAGTGGGGATATTGATGTTCACTGAACTTGGCAACATAAACTTCAAAAACAACGACACAGCAGTGACCAGTGCTGCATTTTTGATAGTGGTGCTTATGCCTTTGACATTTTCTATCACAAACGGCTTCGCTGCTGGTTTTGTGGTATATACTGCTTTAAAACTTCTCAAACGAGAGTTTGAAGATATAAACTTAGGGCTTTTGGTCATCACGGCTATATCACTTTTAGTGTTTATAGTTTGAAAAAAATATATTATGGCTACGATGAATTTCTAGCAGATAGCAAAGTTTTACTGGGCCAAGTTGTAGAGTATAAACCCGATGCCCTCGTAGCAGTAGCCCGTGGTGGTATGGCTTTAGCTCAACTACTTGGCGAAGCTATGGACACACGAGAGGTGTATAGTGTGAACTCTATCATGTATGATGGTCAAAAAAAGTTAGACCACTGTAAGGTGTTCAATATACCAAATCTTGAAAACAGAAAAAAGGTGGTGCTTGTCGATGATATAGTTGATAGTGGCGAGAGTATGAAATACATCATCGCTAAACTTCGTGGAGTGTATCCTCACTGTGAGTTCAAGATAGCTACGATATTTTACAAACCTACAGCTATGCTGCAACCTGATTTCACAGTCAAGGAAGCATATGAATGGATAGACTTTTTTTGGGAAGTTGATCTTAGGGTTTAGTTTGATGGTAAGACTATATAGTGAGGCAACTATTAAAAAATCTTAATATCATTTGTTTTTATATATTTAGAAGTATTTTTAAGCTTTGAGCGATAGAAAATAATAAGTTAAAAAAGTTATTTTCCTCAATCTCACTATAATTTGCTATCTATATCAAAATATGATGAATCTCAGATGCGGATTGTAAGGGCTGTGTGTGGTTACTTAAATTCATGGGAATATTGTATCAAAATATACTTCTGACTTATGATAGTGGAGTTGACATTTTAGAGACTTTGAGTTTTGTATTTGTGTTATATTACATCTTGAACAAGAGAAAAGATGCCTTTTTTATGATTAAATAAGATAAACATGATATAATGCTTACAAATGATTATTAGGGAGTACTTTAAATGTCAATAGAAAGAATAGGTTCATATGTCTCTATTATAACTGCGATGATACTTTTTATAAAATATATTATTTTTGTTGCCAATAATATAAAACTCAAAAAAGAACAGCATGAAAATGATTTATATTGTATTAAAGCCGAAATAAAAAAACTATTATATTCAGCTACTACAACAATCAAAAGAAACAATATATCAATATACATACAGTCAAACTTAGTTCATATAGGCATTCTATAATAAAACTAAAAATGGATAGTAATTTATTGATAATCATAATAATAATAGCAATATTAGTCACTGTGTGCTTCATAAAAGAATTTGGATTTGATAGCTATATTTCATGGTTTTTAATAATATCTAATATATTTAGTATTTATTTAATGTTTAAAGCTATTGTAGAATTAAAAAAAATTGAAAAACTTACAGATGCTATGTCTGAAGAATTTATTATTTCTTTTGAGCAATATTTCAATCAAAATAAACAATGAAAGATTTGGTATATGGTGAAAAAAGAAAACAATACGGAATGTATAGATTAATACTTAATAGATTTTAATAATAAAAAAAATTTGACTCATTTTAATCTTTTAACTACTTTCTATTATAATAAATACAGGAAAGGACTTGGTAATGAACTATAAAGAATTATTAGTATTAACACATCATGAAACAATAAAAAATAAAGAAAATTGGCTTGAAATTAAAGATTTAATTATTGATAGATTAGAGATTTATTTATATGATTATTTTGTAAGAGATAAACTTTATGAATAAATTAACAATAAAAGATGAATTAACAGACTTTTTACTATATACTACACCAAATAGTGATATAAGAGTAGAAACATATTTACACAATGAAACTTTATGGCTACCTCAAAAAGCAATTGCAGAACTTTTTGGAGTACAAAGACCAGCTATAACTAAACACTTAAAGAATATATTTGATAGTGGAGAACTTGAAGAAAATTCAGTTAGTTCCATTTTGGAACATACTGCCGAAGATGGGAAAAACTATCAAACTAAATATTATAATCTTGATGCTATTTTATCAATTGGTTATCGTGTAAACTCTTCAAAAGCTACACAATTTAGAATATGGGCAACTAAAATATTAAGAGAGTATATCATCAAAGGTTTTGCCATAGATGATGATAGAATGAAAAATGGCAAATATTTTGGTAAAGATTATTTCAAAGAACTTCTTGAGAGAGTTCGTTCAATCCGAACAAGTGAAAGAAGAATATATCAACAAATCACAGATATATTTGCAGAGTGTAGTATAGATTATGACAAAAATTCTCAAACAACAAAAAACTTTTTTGCAACAGTACAAAATAAATTTCACTTTGCAATAAGTGGGCAAACATCAGCAGAAATAATCAAAAACTACGCAGACCAAACAAAACCATTTATGGGACTACAAACTTGGAAAAACTCACCAGATGGAAGAGTTTTAAAATCAGATACAGTAATAGCAAAGAATTATTTGAGTGAAAAAGATATAAAAGATTTAGAAAATACAATAAGTGGATATTTTGATTATATTGAAAGAATCATAAAAAATCACACAACTTTCACTATGGATAGTTTATCAAGTTCAGTAAATAAATTTCTTGAATTTAATGAGTATAAAATACTTGAAAACAATGGAACTATATCAAGAAGTCAAGCAGAGAAAAAAGCATTTAGCGAATATGATGAATTTAATAAAATACAAAAAATAGAATCTGATTTTGATAAAAAGATTAAAAAGATTTTAAAACATAAGAAATAATATTCAACTTATTTTTGCAGACCCACTATATAATTGAACCCTCTGATTAAATACCGGGCTCATAGAAAGAGTAGTTTTTGTTAATTCTAAAGGGAGTTTATCGTGCTAACTCTTGCTCTCTTTTGATAAGCGCCACCACACCATCGTGCATATCTTGCACACACTGAACTTCTGTGATACCTAGTCGTCTTTTGTTGGATATATCATATACCCCGTCCTCACTGCTACTATGCTCTCCGTGGATACCTCGTATTTGTAGGTGATATATCTTTGCTATGGCTTCAAGCTCTTGTGTATTGTCGCTCAAGTTTGGTAGTCGTATATGCACACTTGCCCTCATAGCTGTGCCTAAGTTTGTAGGACAAGATGTGATATAGCCCAAGTGGTCGCTGTAGGCAAACTTGACTTGAGACGACAACATATCTATAGCACTGGCAAGTCGTGTAAATACCTCTTGTATATCACCGCCATTTTGCATAGATATGATACGAAGCTGGTCCTCTTCGTTTATCCATACCAAAAAAGTTTTGTCTGTATTGTGAAATATACCTCTACCGCTTGGCCAGTCTTGGTTTAGTCCAGCAGCTTGAAGAAATCTATCTCCTGCTTTAAACAAAAAGTGGTCAGTTATTAGTGATAGCCTATCTGCTTCGCTCATATTTGATAGGCTATAATATGTGCCAGCAAGTTCACCACGAGACCGGCACAATATATTTGATATATCTTGTTCTATATTCTCTCTTTTTGCTTTGTCTATAGCTGGTCCTAAAGGTAGGCCTTGTATGTTTCTTGCCACTCTTATCCTTGTGGACAATATATATTTGCCCTCTTTGTCTGGGTTTGGAGCTTTTAAGTTAGCTGGGTTTAGGTCGCTTTGGTGTTTGTCCTCTTTGCTGTGTCCGTGATACTCATAGATGATAGGGTCAAAAAGTGGTGCAAACATCTCATAAGACTGCTCATCTCCTGCATATACTCCGGTACCACTATCAGGGTTTTGAACCCCTGAGTTGATAGCTTGAGCCAGTGTATAATCATTTACCGTTCTTTTGTCTCTCAACTTTTCAAAAATCTCTTTGGTGAGGTGTTTTGCCAGTAGTGAGCTTGAATCTTCTATTGACATTGGATACTCTTGTGTTTTTGCCATCTTTTTCCTTTGTTTATAATTTAAGGGCTCATCTAAAACCACTTTACTTGATATTTTTTGCCAATTTTTTTAGCTCGTATTGCTCCATATTTAGTATCAAACTCTCTTGGATTATATCTTTGATGTAGTTTATATCAATATCGTCTATTGACTTAAAATTTATATGCCTTGTGATTTTTCCACAGCCTTGTAAGTTTGGAAATTTGTCCATAAGTTTGTGTCCTTTTGCAAGTGACATACAATATGTTTGATTTGTAGTTTTATTTGGACGAATAAAACAAACTGCACCATACTTGTCGTAGTAGGCAGTTTGTTTAGGATTTTTTTTCTCTGTTATGTTGTCAAACGACAAAACAATTTGGCGAAGTTTGAAAAATATATCTAAATATTCACCTGTTTTGTCTTTGTAAAACTGCACGCCTTGGGCTATTTTAGTGTCTTGATGTGCTTTGCGAGTGCTTGCATTTCTGCTGTGTTTAGTTTTTTGACTTGTCCTGCCATGACACCTTTCATGGCACCACCATATGAACCGTCTTTATATCCTATCATAGCTTTGACAATATCTGCTTCGCTCATATCTTTTATGATTTTGCTTTTGCCCAAAGCTACTTTCTCACCTTTGGCACCGTGGCAACCCATACAAGGACCATACAAGGCTATCACATTTATGTCACCTGATGCTTTTTCGGTTGCTTCTTTTGCTACTTCTTTAGCAGGTGCTACTTCTTTTGCTACTTCTTTAGCAGGTGCTACTTCTTTTGCTACTTCTTTAGCAGGTGCTACTTCTTTTGCTGCTTCTTTTGCTGCTTCTTTAGCAGGTGCTACTTCTTTTGCTGCTTCTTTTGCTGCTTCTTTTGCAGGTGCAACTTCTTTAGCTGGCTCTTCAGTTTTTGGCAAGTTTTCTTGTGAAACATCATCGGTTTGCATACCACTTACTGCTTCAACATTTTCTTTACCATCTTTTGAATCAACAGTAGAAGTATCAACTTTCTCTTCTTTTGGTGCTTCTCCTTGTTTCTCATCTTTTGAGCCACAACCGCTTAACAATATCGCCAGTGCGACAACTATATAATATTTTTTCATATTTTCTCCTTTTTAAAATAGCATTATAACTAACAAAACTTAAATTAACTTAAAAGAGTTGTTGAAGCACTTGCCTATTTGCTCAAAATTCAACTCTTTGTTTTTTGATTTTAGGTGAGTAGTTGGCTCGTGGAGTAGCTTTGCTATGATTGTTTGACACAATTTTTTGGTGTTTTGTTTATTTGAGATATCTATAAATTTTTTGTTTATTGCTTTGTCTAATTTTTCATCGATAATAGCTTGCGCTTTAAGATGCAAATGCTTGATGATAGGTTGAAGCTTGACCTGTTCCAAATGCTCAAAAAACTCTTTTTGTATATTTTTTACTATCTTGTAACCCTCTTTAGCTTCTGCTTGTCTTAGTTTTATATTTTTATCAATCAAAAGTTTCAGATCATCCACAGCATATAATGACAAGTTTGTTTGTTCTATATGGTCTATATCGCGAGGCACCGCCATATCAAACCAATGCCTATGTATGGTTGATGGCTTTATGTTTTGTTGTTTGATTATGGTGTTTTGTGAAGATGTTGCTGTGAAAAGCAACTGTGTATCAAGCAAAATATCGTTTAAATTTTCAAATCTTTTTATAGTTATGTTGTTTTTATATTGTGGTTTTTCGTTTAATATTATTTTTTTTAGTTTTGTTGCATTTTCATAACTTCTGTTTAGTATTGTTGTATCAAAACCATTTTTAAGCAAGTGCCTCATGGCTATTTGGCACATAGCTCCTACTCCTACAACTACTGCTTGTGGTTTAGAGTCTTTGAAAATATCTTTTGCTATAGCAACCGCTGTGGAAGCTACCGATACTTGACCTTCACCCAACGATGTAGCATTTCGCACCGATGTAGCACATTTGAGTGCATAGTTTATGGCAGATACTATATTTTTGTCACAGTATTTTTTTGACAAACTATACTTAAAGGCATCTTTTATTTGCCCTATAATTTGTGTCTCACCTACAACCAGACTATCTAAAGAAGATGCTACTAAAAACAGATGGTATATTGCATTTTGATTGTCATATATACTAGCTCTGTCAAACAACACTTCATACTCGATATTTGAGTGCACTTGAAGACAATCTATAGCAAAAGCAACAGCTTTTTTGATATCTTTGGCAAATAAAAAAAGTTCTACTCTATTGCAAGTAGATGTCAACATAACTTCACTTATATAATCTTGATTTAATAGTTTTTGCACGAAAATATCTTTTTCATTGTCGTCGCCAAATACCAATTTTTCTCTTGTGTCTATGTCTGTATTTTTATGAGTGTAACTTATGATAAGATATGACATATAAAACCTTTTTCGCACATGTTATCTAATTTAACTTTAATATGGTATAATAATCAAAAAAGGTATTTTTATGTTATATATATATGCTATATTTTTGTTTGCTCTTGTGTGGTTATCAAAGATAATCATAAGACGAACAATATTTGATTTTATCAGTAAGCTTGCAGGCAAAACTTCAAGTGATTTAGACGACAAGGTTTTAGAAGCTATCAAGCGACCTACGGAGTTCTTGATAGCAGTCACGGGTGCGTATTTTGCTGCTGATATCGTGTCGTTTGGCGATCCTGTTGGTTTTATATTGGACAACTCTATCATGAGTTTGTTTTATGTAGCAATATTTTGGATGATATACAATGCATTGGAGCCAATGACATATATAGTAGTTGGCTATACCAAAATGTTTGGCAAAGGTCTTAGCGATGATATAGCAAATTTTGTTTTAAATATCATAAAATTTTTGATATTTGCTATAGCGTTTATGACTATTTTGCAAGAGTGGGGCTACAATATAGGCGGGTTCTTGGCATCTCTTGGGCTTGTGGGTATGGCTTTGGCGTTTGCTGCGAGAGATACAGTATCAAATCTATTTGGTTCGGTTGTGATATTTAGCGACAAACCATTTGAGATAGGAGACTGGATAAAAACGACAGACGCAGAAGGCATAGTAGAAACAATAGGTATGCGAAGCACAAAAATTCGCACCTTTGCAAATGCTTTAGTCTCTGTACCAAATGGCTCATTGGCACATAGCTCTATATTAAACTGGACAAAAATGGGCAAAAGGAGAGTTAAATTTGACATTGGTTTGACATATGACACCGATGAAAAATCTATGAAAAATATCGTCAAGCAGATAAAAAGTATGCTAAACAAACACAAAGATATCCACAAAGATACTATACATATATATTTCAGTGCCTTTGGTGATAGTAGCTTGAATATATTTTGTTATTATTTTACTAAAAGCACTGCTTGGGATGAGTTTATGCGAGTTCGCGAAGATACCATGTTTAAAATTATGCAAATAGTCAAATCAAACAACTCGAATTTTGCATTTCCATCTTCGTCTATATATATCGAAAAAGGGCAAGTAGATTGAAAACCATAGCCTTGATAGGGCAACCAAATGTAGGAAAAAGTTCACTTTTTAATCTCATAGTAAAACAAAAAGTTGCGATAATTAGCGATATAAGTGGCACCACAAGAGATATAAGAAAAAAAGATATAAATATATTGGAAAAAAAAGCGACACTCATAGACACAGGAGGTATATCAACATCTAAAAAATCTAAGATGAGCGACAGTAGCAACTTTGAGATATTTTCGCAAGTTAGTCAAAAGTCTATAGATATGGCAATAAATTGCGATATCGTGCTGTTTATGGTAGATGGCAAAAAACAACTTGAAGAGAATGACAAAAAACTATTTTTCAAACTCCAAAAAACAAATCAAGATATTGTGCTGGTAGTCAATAAAATTGACAACGACAAAGAGCTTGAAAATGTATGGCAATTTTTTAAGTTTGGTATAGACGAGACAAATATATTTGCTATATCTGTAGCACACAACAGAGGAACTAAAAAACTTTTAAGCTGGCTTTATGATAGACTACCTTTGGTTATGGACGAAGAGTTTTTAAATTATGAAAATGACACATCGCTTGAACACAATACAGAAAATATCTCACAAAGCAAAACAAAAGAAAACCACCTTAAAGTCGCCATAATAGGCAAAGTAAATGTAGGCAAAAGCTCTATACTCAATGCCATAACTGGAGTTGATAGATCGGTTGTTAGTTCTATAGCTGGCACTACTATTGACCCAGTAGATGAAACCACAACATACAAAGACAAAAAGATTACATTTGTAGACACAGCAGGTTTGCGGCGGCGTGGCAAAATAGACGGCATAGAAAAGTTTGCTTTGTTTCGCACTAACGATATGTTGGCTCAAGCAAATCTATGCCTCATAATCATAGATGCAAGCACTGCAATAAGCGACCAAGATGAAAAGATAGCGGGGTTGGTTGATAAGTTTGCACTTGGAGTTATAATAGTCCTAAACAAATGGGATGAAAAACTAAAAAGTTATGAAAAACTTATAGATGAAGTAAGGTTGCGATTTAGATTTTTATACTATGCTCCTATAGTTGCAGTTTCTGCTAAAACAGGACGAAACATGGACAAGCTAAAAGGGACTTTGATAGAGATATACGATAACTTCTATAGACGATATGCTACATCTAAAATCAACGAAACCATAACAAAAGCCACAAGAAGACACTCGCTTCCAAGCCCTGCTGGCAATATGCTTAAAATCTATTTTTCAACCCAATACAAAATAGCACCACCAACTATAGCAGTAGTTATGAACAAACCAAATATGCTACACTTTAGCTACAAACGATATCTTATAAATTTTCTAAGGTATTCACTTGAATTTGATGGCTGCCCTATACATATAATAGCGAGAGGCAAAAAAGACAATATCACTACAGATGAAACATACAAGGCTATATATGAAACCATATAAAATATTGATAAATGGTATCGGTAGAATTGGCAAAGCTATTTTGCGAATATCACAAAATACCGATGATATAAATATAGTAGCGATAAACGACATAAATACAAATATACAAAATATAGCATATATCATAAACTATGATTCAACTTATGGAAATATAGACGACAAATATACAGCTGTAGGTAGTTTTATACAAAATCAAAAATCAAAAATAGAAGTTTTTAATAATAATAAACTACAAGATATAAATCTTAAAAATATAGACATAGTTATAGATTCAAGTGGAATGAAAATAGATAAAAAAGTTTTAAACAAACTTGATGTCAAACATATATTTTTAACACATCCAAATAGCATAGCAGATATAAATATAATTATAGGAATAAATGAAAATTCCATTAATACCAAAGAACACAAAATAGTATCTACAAGCTCGTGCAATGCCACAGCTATTTTGCCTATATTGAAGGCAATTGATGATAAGTTTGGTATAGTTTGTGGCGATGTTGTGACTATTCACCCACTGCTAAATCATCAAAAAACTCTCGATGCCAAGTGTATAAGTAGCAATGACAGAGATGTGAAGTGTAGCTTTGAGTTTGGTCGAGGAGCTATGCAAAATATCATACCAAGTGGCACAACTACTATCGATGCTTGTAGTTTAGTTTTGCCAAAAATAAGTAGTGATATGTTTTCATCAAACTCGTTTCGTGTGCCTACAGATGTAGTAGGTGCTATCAATATATCTATATATAGTAAAACCGCATGCAGTAAAAAACAGATAATAGAATTTTGCGAATTGATAGCAACAAAACAAAAATTTGATATATTTTTAAACAATTATGACCCGCTAGTATCTAAAGATTTTCAAAAACAAACATTTTCTACTATCATTGACCACAGATGGACAGATGTCAAAAATAGCCACTTGATTAAACTTGTGCTATGGTATGACAACGAGTGGGGATATGCTTCAAAGGTGTTGGATATAGTTAAACTATTTAGAGATAAAACAAAGGAGAGCTAAATGTTCAGAAAAGTCATAATAGTTGCTATGATGATCAGTTTATCTGTAGCAGGAAATGTAAAAATTGATTTTAATGTTAGACAAGATGAGACAAATTTTCACACTAAAGGGGCAATAAAGTTTGCTAAATTGGTGTATAAATACAGCAAAGGAACTATTAGTATCAAAGTGCACCCTGGCTCAAAACTTGTCAACGGCAGCCCGCTAAAAGCAGTCAAAGATGGCACAGTGGCAATGACTGATATGATTATGCAATTTACAGTGGATGGCGGAAAAGTATTTGGTATATCTGCTTTGCCGTTTGTTGCATCTGATTATGATGATGCCTTTAAATTATACTAACTTTCAAAAACAATATACGCAAAAACAGCCAAAAAATGGAATCAAAAGTTTTTATATATTACAACATGGCCAGCAACCGGGTTGTATTCAAGCAAAGCTATAAATTCAATAAATGATTTCAAAGGTCTAAACACAAGAGCTTACGATAAAAATTCAGAAAAGTTTATAAATAAAGGTCACCTCTAAAAACCTCTATAGCTCATAGAAGGAGCAGTTTTTCGCAGAAAGTTTTTGCAAAGCAAAATCGCCACGGCTACTTTTGAAGTACTAACTGGTTAATTCAAGAATTTTTATG